>NZ_JBFBJT010000152.1:0-16909 GCF_040686175.1 Streptomyces sp. NPDC086077
GACGGCGCCGCCGCCGTGCTCCTCGCCGCCGGGGCGCGCGCCCCCGAGCTGTGCGCGCGCCCCGCCTGGATCCGCGGCATCGACCACCGGATCGAGGCGCACGGCCTCGGCGTCCGGGACCTCACCGACTCGCCCTCCACCCGCCTGGCCGCCGAGCGCGCCGGCGCCTTCGAACGGCCCGTCGACACCGCCGAACTGCACGCGCCCTTCACCGCGCAGGAGATCGTCCTGCGCAAAGCGCTGCGGCTCGGCGACACCGTGGCGGTCAACCCGTCCGGCGGCGCGCTCGCCGCCCACCCGATCATGGCCGCCGGCCTGATCCGCGTCGGCGAGGCGGCCGGCCGCATCCACCGGGGCGGCTCCGACCGGGCCCTCGCCCACGCCACGTCCGGCCCCTGCCTCCAGCAGAACCTGGTCGCCGTACTCGAAGGGGATCCCCGATGAGCAAGGAGCCCGTGGCCGTCGTAGGCGTCGGCCAGACCAAGCACGTGGCGGCACGCCGGGACGTCTCCCTCGCCGGGCTCGTCCGGGAGGCGGCCCGAGCGGCCCTCGACGACGCCGAGTTGACCTGGGCCGACATCGACGCCGTGGTCATCGGCAAGGCGCCCGACTTCTTCGAGGGCGTGATGATGCCGGAGCTCTACCTCGCGGACGCGCTGGGCGCGGTCGGCAAACCGGTGCTGCGCGTGCACACCGCCGGGTCGGTCGGCGGCTCCACCGCCCTGGTCGCGGCCCAGCTCGTCGCCGCCCGCGTCCACACCACCGTCCTCACCCTCGCCTTCGAGAAACAGTCCGAGTCCAACGCCATGTGGGGCCTGTCCCTGCCGATCCCGTTCCAGCAGCCGCTGCTGGCCGGGGCGGGCGGCTTCTTCGCCCCGCACGTGCGCGCGTACATGCGGCGCAGCGGCGCGCCCGACACGATCGGCTCGCTCGTGGCGTACAAGGACCGGCGCAACGCCCTGAGGAATCCGTACGCGCATCTCCACGAGCGCGACATCACCCTGGAGAAGGTCCAGGCCTCGCCGATGCTCTGGGACCCGATCCGCTACTCGGAGACCTGCCCGTCCTCCGACGGCGCCTGTGCCATGATCCTCACCGACCGGTCCGGAGCCGCCCGCGCGCCCTGCCCGCCCGCCTGGATGCTCGGCGGCGCGATGCGCAGCGAGCCCACCCTCTTCGCCGGGAAGGACTTCGTCTCGCCACGGGCCGGCCAGGACTGCGCCGCCGACGTCTACCGGCAGGCCGGGATCGCCGACCCCCGCCGGGACATCGACGCCGCCGAGATCTACGTGCCGTTCTCCTGGTACGAGCCGATGTGGCTGGAGAACCTCGGCTTCGCCGCCGAGGGCGAGGGCTGGAAGCTCACCGAGTCCGGGGTGACCGAGCTGGACGGTGACCTGCCGGTCAACATGTCCGGCGGGGTGCTGTCCACCAACCCCATCGGCGCCTCCGGAATGATCCGCTTCGCGGAGGCGGCCCTCCAGGTGCGCGGGCTGGCGGGCGACCATCAGGTCGACGGCGCCCGCAAGGTGCTCGGGCACGCCTACGGAGGCGGCTCGCAGTTCTTCTCCATGTGGCTGGTGGGAGCGCGGCCGCCGGACGCCTGAAAGGTCCCCCTCACGTGGCCTGTCGGCTCCGGGGACCGATCGCTAGGCTGGCCGCGGACGACGAGTCGGGAGGAGCACGGACGTGGCCGAGACCACCATCCAGCAGCAGCCGCTCAAGGGCTGGGACAAGCCGGAACTGGATCTGAGCAACGCCGAATGGCAGTCCAGCAGCCGGGGCCGGGGGGATGTCCAGATCGCCTTTGTCGAGGGTTTCATCGCCATGCGCAACAGCGGCCGCCCGGAGAGCCCCTCCCTGATCTTCACTCCCGCCGAGTGGGGCGCGTTCATGTCGGGCGCCCGGGAGGGCGAGTTCGACCTGACCTGACCTTCCCCGGCGTGAGCCGGGTGACCGACCGGCCCGGAGGGAGGGGTGTTCCGCCCGGTTTCCGGACACGCGATCCCGAGAGGCATCCCGGGGCCGGTGCCTGAGCGAGGCCGGTCCCGGGAAGTGGGGGGTTCGCCACTGCGGAGGTGAGGAACCCATGAGCACCCTGCCGGTCATCGCGGCGTTCGACGGTTCGGACGACAGCCTGCGGGCCCTGGACTGGGCTCTCGACGCCGCCCGCGGACGCGGAGCCCCGCTGCGGGTGGTGCATGTGCGGCAGTACGCCGCCCGGATGCCCGCCGACGTCGAGGTCGCCCGGCTCCCGGAGACCGAGGACGATCCGGTGCTCGCCCTGGCCCGCGCCCACGTCGCCGGCGCGCCGGACGTGGAGTACGTCGGACCCGAGGGCACCCCGTCCGCCGTCCTCCCCGAACTGGGCGCCGACGCCCAGCTCTTGGTCCTCGGCTCGCGGGGCCGCGGCGGCTTCGCGAGTCTGCTGCTCGGCTCCAACGGCCTCGCCGCGGCCCGGGACGCCGCCTGCCCGGTCGTCGTCGTGCCCCGGCCCGGCCGCGAGGTCGACGACGCGCCGCCGCAGGAACCCGGCCCCCGGGTGGTCGTGGGCCTCAACGTCGACGGCCCGGACGACGCCACACTCGCCTTCGCCTTCGAGGAGGCCGCCCGGCGCGCCGCCCGCCTGCAGGTGGTCGCCGCCTACCCGTGGCCGCTTCAGCTCTGGGCGGGCGCGGCGGGCGAGCTGCTGCCGACCGGCATCGACCAGGACGCCGTCGAGAGCGAGGTACGCACCCTCGCGGAGGGCTTCCTCGCCCCGCACCGCCGGCGCCACCTGGGCGTCAGGACGGAACCGCACGTGGCGCCCGGCGACGCCGCCGCCCAGCTCGTCGCGCACTCGCAGGGCGCCGACCTGGTCGTCGTGGGCCGCCACCGCCGCCGCCTGCTCGCCCCCGCCCGCATGATGGGCTCGGTCACCCACGCCGTGCTGCTGCACGCGGCGAGCCCCGTCGCGGTGGTGCCGCCCGCGCCCCCGGAGGAGTAGCCGCAGGGCAGGCTGGAGGAAAGCACCGCAGGCTAATGGGTACTGTCACCCCCTATCATTAGCGCCATGCAGGACCAGACCAGCAGGGCCGCACGGCTCGCGCTCGACCTCGCCCTGACCGTCCGGCACGACGGGCACGGCGGCGTCGCCGACGACCTGACCGGCACCGAAGGGCTCACCGCCTGGGTGCGCGCCCACCCCGACGCCGTACCGGACGCCGGTGCCTACACCGCCGACGCCGGGACCCTGACCGCCGTCCGCGAGCTGCGCGCCGCCGTCCGCGCCCTGTTCGCCCGCGCCGTACGCCCCACCGCGCCGAGCCCCGCCGACGCGGCCCGTCTGCTGCCCGCCGCCGAGGCCCTGGCGCGACTGAACGCCGCGGCGGCCCGCACCCCCACCGTCCCGGTCCTGCTCTGGCCCGAGGACGCCGAACCCCTCGTGCGCCACCACCCCGCGCACGGCGAGATCGAGCTGACCGCCCTGCTCGCGCAGGCAGCGGTCGCCTTCCTCGCGAGCCCCGAGCGGCAGCGGCTCCGCGCCTGCCACGCCCCGCGCTGTCAGCGCTACTTCCTGAAGGAACATCCGCGTCAGGAGTGGTGCAAACCGTCCTGCGGCAACCGCGCGCGCGTCGCCCGCCACCACGAACGGCACAAGAAGCCCGCCTAGGCGCTCCGCGGGAGGCGCCACGTCGCGCCGTCGGACGTCCGCGGAACGTCTTGGCTGCTCGCGCCACGCGGCAGCGCCGCATTTCGATGCGGCCCCCGCGTTCCCATCAGTGCGCTGCCGAGCCGTCCGGCGCCCCCTCAACGGACGCCCGCCCTCCCGGCGCCGACGACCTGCGGGCACGTACCATGGCGGCATGTCGTTCCTCCGCCGCCGCAGCGCCACCCCCGCCGGGCCCGACTTCGACGTGCTGGCCATGGACCCGGGCGACTGGCCCGGCAATCTGGGCGCGGGCCTGCTGCCCGCCCCCGACGGCACCTGCCAGGGCGTCTTCCTGCGCTACGACCTGTTCGGCGGCCGCGGCCCCGCGATGATCATCGGCAACCTCCCCGAGGGCTCCCCGGCCCGGGAGGTCGTCGAGGGGCAGGTCCCGTTCGAGGTGGCCCAGCTGCTGCTGGCCCTGGACAACGACGAGGAGGTGACCGTCGTCGGCACCGAGGACATGCCGGTGATGCAGGGCGACAACCTCCTCATCGTGCGCCGCCTGAAGCTCTCCGAGAGCCGCATCTCCTGCGTGCAGTTCGACCGCAGCGACAACGTGCTGGTCACCATCGCCGCCTGGGACCGCCCGATCACCGACGATCTGTACGCCCTGCTGAAGCCGCTCCCGGCGGAGCTGTTCCAGCAGGGCTGAGCCGCTGGAACGACAGCTTCACGTCGGCCGCCCGGACGAACGCGACCCGGTGGCCGAACTGGATCTCGTAGTACATGTCCTTGCCCACGACCACCCGGTGCCCGTCGGTGGCGAAGGTGACCGCGTAGTAGTACTCGCCGGGCACCTTGTCGCCGACGACGTACTTCTGCCCGTTGAGCAGCTTGTACGGCAGCGGGGACACCGACTGGGCGGGCACTCCCGCCGGGTAGGCGGACGCCTCCGGGTAGGCGCGGCCGTACACCGGGACGCTGTCCATCCCGCTCCTCGGCGTGATGACCAGGCCCTTCGCGGGCACCGCGGTCGGGGCCTTCGGCGGGTTCCGGAACCACGCCTTCTGACCCAGGTACCAGATCGCCGTCCACTCGCCCTGGCGTCCGGCCACCGCGAACTGCTGTCCGGTGGAGACCCGTGAGCCGAGGTCGTTGACGCCTGTCGTCGAGTCGCCGCCGCCCGGCCGCAGACCGATGTCCTTGATCAGCGGGTAGGTCTCGCCGGGCCCCGAGTACAGCCGCACCGCGCTCGAGCCGTGCGTCGCGCAGGGCGCGCCCGGCGTGGTGCAGCCCGTGTACTCCGGCCGGTTCGCGGCGTAGTCCGGCAGGATCGTCACCATGCCGCTGCCCGCGCGGGCGGTGGGACCGAAGGGGCGGCCCAGCAGCGTGAAGTAGTGCCGCCAGTCCCAGTACGGGCCGGGGTCCGTGTGCATGCCGGGGATCGTCGCCGTGGTCGTGCCGGGCACGGTGTCGTGGCCGAGGATGTGCTGCCGGTCCAACGGGATGCCGTACTTCTTGGCGAGGTACTTCACCAGCCGGGCCGACGAGCGGTACATCGCCTCCGTGTACCAGGCGTCCGGCGAGGTCAGGAAGCCCTCGTGCTCCAGCCCGATCGACTTGGCGTTGACGTACCAGTTTCCCGCGTGCCAGGCCACGTCCTTCGCCTTGACGTGCTGCGCGATGTGGCCGTCCGTGGAGCGCAGCGAGTAGTTCCAGGACACGTAGGTCGGGTCCTGCACCATGTCGAGGACGCCCTCCCAGGCGCCCTCCGTGTCGTGCACCACGATGTAGTCGATGTCCTGCGAGGCCGGGCGCGAGCCCAGGTCGTGGTTGCCGTAGTCGCCGTCGCCGAACTCCTCGTACGGCGCCGGGATCCACTCGCAGGAGACGGTGGCCGGGCATTCGGTGCCCTCGGTGTCCGCCGCGCGCAGGCCCGCCGACCGCAACGGCGCGGTGTCGGGGACGAGTCCGGGCTGCGCCGCCAGGGTGACCCGCTGCCCGGCGTCCGTGCGCCGTTGCAGGCCGGTGCGCAGCACGTCGTACACGTCGTCGGCGTACCTCGCCGCCGTCGCGGCGTCGTCGGCGCCGGAGAAGCGGGCCACCGCCCCGTACCAGCCGGCCGGATCGTCGCTCAGCGGTTCGCCCAGCTCGCGCTGCGCGGCGGCGAGCAGCGCCGCGCCGCCCGCCACATTGGCCGCCGGGTCGGTGCGCAGGTCCTCGGCGCTGATGCCGGTCAGCTCGGCGGCCTGCGTCAGGGTCCGCAGGCGGGCCGGGAGTTCGGCGCTCTGCGGCAGCTTCGCCTCCGGGAGCAGCGCCGGGCGGGCGTCGTCACCGCGTGGGTCCTCGGATCCCTCGCTGTGATGCGGCGCGGTGGCCAGAGCCGTACGGGCGTCGGTGAGGTGCATCGGGCCGTATCCGCCGGACACGCTCGGCGCGCTGCCGTGCGCGTCCCAGCGGGACTGGAGATAGGAGACACCGAGCAGCACGCTCTGCGGCACGTCGTACGCGGCGGCGGCCCTCTCGAACGCCTGCTGCAACCGCCCGTCCGCACTGTCGTCCGGGCCGGCGTCGGACGGGGCCGCGCCGAGCAGCGGCAGCATCAGCGCCGCTGCGGCCACAACGCCGGCGCCGCGGCGCGGACGCCTCGGCCCGGCGGCTCGTCGGGGGTCGGTGGCGGATCCTCGCAAAGCAGCCTCCTGGCTGGGACGGTTGGGCGCGATGAGCCGTGCGGGGGCCGGGCGTGTCAGTGGTACCGGCTCTCCGACGATCCGTCAATCATGCAACCGGGAAGGCGATTTCCCCGGTCAGCGCGGGGTGCGGGGAGTTTCGCGGCGGCGGCCGACCGGCCTGCGGGGCGTCAGTGGCATACACCAATGGGGCCCGTTCCGTGGCCCCGGACGCGACGAGGTCCGCGGTGCGCCGCTGTCCTGGGCACACCGCGGACCGTCATCCCCCTTCAGCGAGTGCCGACCGCCGCGCGCACGGCCCGGCGGGCCAGCTGGCAGTCGTCGTGCAGCCGCCGCAGGAGCAGCCGCTGTTCCTCGCCGGACGGCGCAGCACCCGGGTGGGCCGCTCCCGGTGCCGCAGGGGTCGTGTCGTGCATCGAACGCTGCACGGCCGTCTCGTACGTACGGATCTCACGGGTCAGCACGAGCATCAGATTGACCAGGAACGCGTCCCGCGAGGCCGGCCCCGCGGACTGGGCGATCTGGCTGATGTGCCGCCGCGCACCCGGCGCGTCGCCGAGCACCGCCCACAGGGTGGCCAGGTCGTACCCCGGCAGGTACCAGCCGGCGTGCTCCCAGTCCACCAGCACCGGTCCCGCCGGTGAGAGCAGGACGTTCGACAGCAGGGCGTCACCGTGGCAGAACTGGCCCATGCCCTGCCGGCCCGCGGCGAGCGCGATGCCGTGCAGCAGCTTCTGCAGGTCGCCCAGGTCCCGGTCGGTGAGCAGACCCAGCTCGTGGTAGCGGGAGATGCGAGCCGCGTAGTCCAGCGGCGCGTCGAACGTGCCCGCGGGGGGCCGCCAGGCGTTCAGCCGGCAGATCGCGCTCAGCGCCTGCCGGATGTCCGCGCGCGGCGGTGCCTCCGACGGGTGCCGCTGGAGGGCCGCCGCCCGTCCGGGCATCCGCTCGATGACCAAGGTGCAGTTGTCCGGGTCCGCCGCGATCAGCCGGGGCGCCCGCACGGGCGGGCGGTGCCGGACGAACGAGCGGTATGCCGCTATTTCGTGGCGGATCCGCTCGGCCCACGCCGGGGACTGGTCGACTAAACACTTGGCGACGGCCGTACTGCGTCCTGTGGTGCCGACCAGCAGCACGGACCGTCCGCTGCGGCGCAGAACCTGCACCGGAGCGAACTCCGGGCAGATCCGGTGCACCGACGCGATCGCCGTGCGCAGCTGGGCGCCCTGGGGGCCGGACAAGTCGAGTCTCCCGCTGAGCGGTTGGGTGCCGAGCCCCGCGGGGCGCCGTGACCGGCCCGCGCCGAGCACGGGGGCCGTCGGGCGCGGGGGGGCTAGGTAGGGGCCGCCGCCCGGCAGGGGGGGCTCTCCCGGCCTCGAGGAGGCGGGAGCCGCGGGGCGCGGGCGCAGCGGCCGGGGCGGGGCGGACACGGAGGACGATGCTGTGTACATGGGCGAAACAGATCCCTTCGTGTGCCTGCGAAGTCATTGCGCCACCCGCCCCGACCGCCCGGGTGCACCCTGGGGAATGCACCAGCCGTATCAAGCAGGCGACCGGGTCGGGGTGGCGCTTTCCTACCTGACACCCGATGTCCCGTGGCACACCATCTGGCGCACCCTGGCGAACCCTGGCGAATAGTCGCCCGGCAACTCGCCCCGGGCTACTGTCAACTCAGCCGAGTACCTGGGGGCTTGATGTGAGCGGACAACCCAACACCCGCCTGGCGGACCTGTTCGGCCTGGCCGGCTGGTCCAAGGGAGAGCTCGCGAGGCTGGTCAACAAGCAGGCGGCGGCCATGGGCCATCCTCAGCTTGCGACCGACACCTCGCGGGTGCGGCGGTGGATCGACACGGGAGAGATCCCGCGCGATCCGGTGCCGCGGGTGCTGGCGGCTCTGTTCACCGAGCGTCTCGGCCGTGTCGTGACCATGGAGGACCTCGGTCTGGTCCGGCACGGGCGTGCGGGGAAACGGCAGAGCGGCGGGAATGTGGACCATCCCGACGGTGTGCCGTGGGCGCCCGAACGGACCGCTGCGGTCCTCACCGAATTCACGGGAATGGACCTCATGCTCAACCGACGCGGCTTGGTGGGCGCGGGTGCCGTGCTCGCCGCGGGATCCGCACTCAGCAGCGCCATGTACGACTGGCTGCACACCGACCCGGCCCTGGCGGCCGACGCTCCCCAGATCGACGACCCCCTGCACGCCGACCCCGCCGGGTTCGACCGTTACGAGGCCGCCCCCATCGGGTCGCAGGAGATCGAGGAACTGGAGCGCTCGGTCGAGGTGTTCCGCGCCTGGGACGCGGCCCGCGGCGGCGGGCTCCAGCGCAAGGCGGTCGTGGGCCAGCTCAACGAGGTGGGCGGCATGCTCGCCTACCGTCACCCACCCCATCTGCAACGGCGCCTGTGGGGCGTCGCGGCCAATCTCGCCGTCCTCGCGGGCTGGATGTCGCACGACGTCGGCCTGGAACCCACGGCCCAGAAGTACTTCGTCATCGCCGCCCATGCCGCGAGAGAGGGCGGCGACCGGCCCCGGGCCGGGGAGGCGCTCTCCCGGGCGGCCCGCCAGATGGTGCATCTGGGCCGGCCCGACGACGCGCTCGACCTGATGAAGCTCGCCACCTCCGGCTCGGGGGAGGAGGTGCTGCCCCGGACCCAGGCGATGTTCCACACCGTCGAGGCCTGGGCGCAGGCGTCCATGGGCAAGGGCCAGGCTATGCGCCGCACCCTCGGGCAGGCGGAGGACCTGTTCGTCTCCGACAAGGGGGACGTACCCCCGCCCAGCTGGATGCAGCTGTTCAACGAGGCGGACCTGTACGGCATGCAGGCCTTGGCCTACCGCACGCTCGCGGAGCACGAGCCGGGCGCCGCGGCGCACGCCCAGCACTACGCGGACAAGGCCCTGGCGCTGCGGGTCGACGCACAACAGCGGTCGAAGATCTTCGACTTCCTGTCCATGGCGTCCGCCTGCTTCATCGCGGACGACCCCGAGCAGGCGGACCGGTTCGCCCGTCTCGCGCTGATGTCCATGGGCCAGAACTCCTCGCGCCGTACCTGGGACCGGCTGCGCCAGATGTACCGGCTCACCGCCCAGTACGCCGAGTACCCGAAGATCCAGCAGTTGCGGGAGGAGATCAAGCTGGCTCTGCCAAAGCAGAAGGGGAAAGGTAACAGCTCAACGGTGTAGGGCGACTGTTCCTGTCCCCCTCTTCTCCCTCTCCCTGTTCCTTCTCCCTATGACGTGACCCTGGCGATCAGGACGCAGGCGTCGTCCTGGCGTGCCGTCTCGCCGAACTCCTCCACGACCATCCGCAGGCAGTCCTGTGCGGTCCGGGCCTCGGCGAAGCGCGGGGCCAGGTCGGTGAGGCGGGGCGCGGCGTCCGTCCCGCTGCTTCCGGGCACCAGCCCGTCGGTGTGCAGCAGGACCAGGTCGCCCTCTTCGAGGGCCTCCTCGGTCTCGCCGTAGGCGGCACCCGAGGTCGCGCCGAGCAGGACGCCGTCCGGTGCGTTCAACCTGCGCCCCGTCCCGTTGCGGAACAGCAGCGGGGCGGGGTGTCCTGCTTGCGCCCAGACCAGAGTGCGGGTCTCGGGGCGGTAGCGGCAGCAGACGGCGCTGCCCAGGGCGGGCTCGACGGTCGTGTCCAGCAGCTGGTTCAGCCACGCCAGCAGCTTGCCGGGCCGGGTGCCCGCCATCGCCATGCCGCGGACGGCGCCCAGCAGCATCGCCATGCCCGACGTCACGGCGACGCCGTGGCCGGTGAGGTCGCCGACGCTCAGCAGCGTCTCACCCTCGGGCAGTTCCAGCGCGTCGTACCAGTCGCCGCCGGTCGACTCGCCGGGTGACGCGGGCAGGCGACGGGCCGCCAGCTCCAGGCTGTGCGGGCCGTCCTGGCGCGGGAGCCGCAGGGAGCCGCGCCACGGCGGCAGCACGGCCTCCTGCGGCTCGACCGCCGGCCCGTGCTCGGACCACCGTGCGACGTCCTGCGGGCGCCGGAGCGAGTCACGGGTCTCGCTCACCGCTCGCTGGCTGCGCCGCAGTTCGCTGACGTCCCGCAGCACGGCCCACATCGAGGCGGTGCTGCCGTCAGAGCCGAGCACGGGCTCGCCCATCATGTGAACCGTCCGCACCCCGCCGTCCGGCCGTACGATCCGGAACTCGCCGTCGATGCGCTGGGCGTCGACCAGGCAGTCCGTGACCATCGAGGTCAGCTTGGGCCGGTCCGCGTCGAACACCAGCGAGGGCAGCTCGTCCAGGGTGAGCGGGGGAGTGGAGGCGTCGCGGCCGAGGATCTCGTACAGCTCGGTGGACCAACTGGCATGGTCCGTCAGCAGGTTCCACTCCGCGCTGCCGACCCGGCTGAGCAGCGAGTCGCCGCGGGCCGCGGGCACCGCCGCCGGGGCCTGCTCGGCCCGCGCCGTCGCGGTGACCGGGGGCGGGCCGTCGCGCAGCTGGGCCAGATGCTCGTCGAGGTCGTTGAGTTGATGCAGCGCGAGGTCGTAGAGTGCGCGCTGCCAACGGTCCCGTGGGTCCGAGCCGTCACTGCGCGCGTCCCGCCGTACGGCGTCCATGTCGCCTTTGAGCCGTCGCGTCTGCGATATCAGCGCTTCGACCGTGCCGCGTCCTGGCGGCTGGGCGGCTGGGTGGTCCGCAGAGAGATGGGACGGCATGACGCACTCCGATGCGGGGACGGTACGACAAGGCGGTGGTGGGACCGCTACGACTGTCGCACAGCCCGCGACGCCCTGTAAGGGATTTGGCAACACACGATACGGTGGTGCATCTGGCATATGCCAGCGTCTTCACGGAGTGCTTGGTGCGTAGCCGGTACCTACGTCCCGCGACGGGCAAGTCGTATGCGGCGTACGTGAATTGACGGGCTGTCGGGCCTTATGTGTCGCACTCAAATGGGTGTTCGTCGTATGCGTGTTCCAGGGTGTACGTGAGAGGGCGCAACGCGCTCGTAAGAGAACCGGCATGGAACCGGCCGCCCTCTCGCGCAGTGGAGACCGAAGCATGGACATCACGCTCCAGCAGCCCGCCCGCGCCCGGCTGATCACGGCGGAGGAGCGGGAGCTCCCCGTCCCCGTCACCCTCCGCTACCTGTCCGCCGACCCCCTCGCGGTGCACTTCGACTTCCCGCCCGAGTCGTGCCTCGACGGCCGGGCGCTCAGCTGGACCTTCGCCCGGACGCTGCTGGAGGAAGGGGTGCGGGGCCCGGCCGGCAGCGGTGACGTGCACATCTGGCCGTGCGGGCGGGCCCTCACGGTGCTGGAGTTCCACTCGCCGTGCGGACTCGCGCTGCTCCAGTTCGACACCTCGGCGCTGCGCCGCTTCCTGCTGCGCACGTACGCGGTCGTCGCGGCCGGTCAGGAGGACGTCGGCGGGGCCGTCGAGCGGGGGCTGAGCACCCTGTTCGACGAGGTCTGACCCGGCGGCGGGGCCGTGCCGCGGGTCAGCCGTCCTGGCCCGCGTACAGCTCCGGGCGTGCGGCGAGGCCGACGGTCACCCGGCCGCCGCCCTCCAGGGCTCTGACCCCCGCCTCGGCGACGACGGAGGCCGCGTATCCGTCCCAGGCGCTCGGGCCGGTGACCCGGCCCTGCCGGGTGGCGTCGACCCAGGCCTGCACCTGGCGGTCGTAGGCGTCCGCGAACCGTACGAGGTAGTCCTGCGGCACCTCCTGGCGGGCGCCGCCCTCCGCCGTGACGAGTACGGTGTGGTCCTCCCCGATCCGGGCGCTGCCCGCCTCGCAGACGGCCTCGCAGCGCACCTGGTAGCCGAAACCGCAGTTCACGAAGACCTCCACGTCGACCACCGCGCCGCCCGCCGTCTCGAACAGCACGAACTGCGGATCGACCAGGCCCTCGGGGGCGTTCGCGGAGGACCGGGGACGCAGCACCGTCACGGCGGTCAGCTCCTGGCCGAGCAGCCAGCGCGCCGCGTCGATCTCGTGCGAGACCGAACTGTTGACCAGCATCGCGCTGGTGAAGCCCGGCGGCGAGGAGACGTTGCGGTGGACGCAGTGCAGCATCAGCGGCCGCCCCAGACGGCCACTGTCCAGCAGCGACTTCAGTTGCCGGTACTCGGCGTCGTAGCGCCGCATGAAGCCGATCTGCGCGAGCCGCCGGCCGAGCCGCGCCTCGGCCTCCACCACCCGCAGCGCCCCCTCCGACTCCGGCACCATGGGTTTCTCGCACAGCACCGGAAGGCCGCGCGCGAAGGCCGCGAGAAGGGCCTCCTCGTGGGCGGGGCCGGGGGAGGCGATCAGTACGGCGCTGACCCCGGGCGCGTCCAGAGCGGCCTCCGCCTCGGAGTGCACCGCGACCCCGTCGATACCCGCCGCCGCCTCTTTCGCCCGTGCCGGGTCCGGGTCGGCGACGGCGGCCACCCTGGCGCCGCTCACCACCCGGTCCAGCCGCCGTATGTGGTCCGCTCCCATGTGTCCCGCGCCCAGCACCGCCACGCCCAGCAGCTCACCCACGTGCGCCCTCCCTTGTCGCCGGCTGTCCCGGCGTAGCGTAGGCACAAGGGCGCGGGCGCCGTCAGTAGCGAAGCACTCCCGCGATGCCGTTGGCGTCGGCCAGGGTGCCGTCCGGGACGAAGCGGACGTCGGCGCCGGTCTCCAGGCACTGCTCCACGATCTCGTCCACGATGTCCTCGCGGGCGTCGAGATCGTCGCCGGAGGCCGGGACGAGGTGGTCGCCGTCGTCGCGCACGGTCACGCGGTAGTTCTCCTCGACGGCGAGCAGCCGCACCCGGGCCTCCCGGGCGTTCTGCCAGACCTCGTCCACACCGGCCGCGAACTCCTTGCGCCCGCGGGCCGATTCGAGTTCCTTCGTCACGGTGTCGATGGTCCTCAGGTCCTCGTCCTCGACGATCGCGCCCACCGCCTGCCACACGGCGTCCGGGGTGCCGTGGGCGAGACCGCCGTGCGCGATGTGCAGGGCCCGCCGCGAGGCGTCCCCGACCTCGTCGAGGCAGGACAGCGCGGCCTGCTCACCGGTCACGTACAGCGGCCGCGGACGGTCCCGCAGGATCGCGCCCACCGCCGTGTCGGCCTCGCGCAGGAAGTGCCGGGTGTCCTCGTCGCGGAACGTGCTCGGCAGGTCGCCGACCCGTTCCAGGCGCTCGGGGTCGAAGTTCTCCGCCCTGCGGGTCATCGGGAAGCCGCCGCCGCGCTCTTCGGTGACGCGGCCCCCGCCGCCGTTCCACAGGGTGGCGCGGTCGGCCGAGATCGACAGCACCCAGAACGACCGTTCGGACACCTGTGCGGAGACCAGGTTGCGGGTGAGGAAGGTGTCGGAGAGCACCACCCGCTCGGGCACGGTACGGGCGAGCGACCACACCTGGTGCTCACCGGGGGCGGCGTAGATCACCAGGCCGTCCTCGGAATGGGTCAGATCGACCTCGCCGAGCGCCTGGTCGAGCTGGGCCGCCACATCGGCACGCCGCTCCCGGGTCACCGCGGGATCGGCCTCCAGCTGCTTCTTGGCCTCGGACACCACATTGCGCAGCCGGACCCGGTCCTGCGCGTTGTACGGCTCCCTGCGGTGCGTCGGCGTCAGCACGGAGACTGCCGGGTAAGGGCGCGGGCGGCGCAGCTCGGACAGGGTCGTGGGACTGAGTGCGTGCTCCATGACAGAACCATAGGACCGATTCACGTATCGGGCATTTGGGGCGGGATGATCGTCATGGAGCGGCCCCCTCGCCGTTCCCGGAGCCGCAGGAGCTGCCGTTCGGCGGCAGGGTGCCGTAGAGCAGGAAGTCGTCGACCTTGCCGTGCACGCACTTGGACGACATGTAACCGGTGTGGCCCTCGCCCTTGTTGTCGAGCAGCACGGCCGACGGCCCCAGCCGCTTCGCCGTCTGCACGGCCCAGCGGTACGGCGTCGCCGGGTCGCCGCGCGTGCCCACCAGCAGCATCTCGGGGCCGTCGACGTTCTTCACCTCGTCGCGGATGAAGTCGGTGCCCCGGGGGCGGCCGTAGCACAGCAGGACCTGCGTGAGGCGGAACGGGCCGAAGACCGGGGACGCCGCCTCGTAGGTGGCCCGCAGCCGGGCGAGGTTCCCGGTGATCTGCCGGGCCGTGGGGCGGTCGGGGTCGTCGGCGCAGTTGACCGCCATCAGCGCGGCCGGGAGGTTGTCCAGGGGGACGTTCTCCTGGTCCACGAGCCCGCCGTCGACCGACGGCGAGTCCCCCCGGCGGCCCTGTCGCGGCCCCGGGGACGCGAGGCCGCCGGTGGCGAAGGCCTCGACGCCCCGCGTGTCCCCGTCCTCGACCAGCGAGGCCAGGGCGCGCTCCAGCGACGGCCACATCTGCCTGCTGTAGAGCGCCTGGCTCAGCGCGCCGACCAGGTCTTGCCCGGTGAACTCGCCGCTGAACGCGGTCGGGACCGGGTCCTCGTCCATCGACCGGACCAGGCGTACGACCTCCTCGCGCGCCGCCCGCGCGTCCTGGCCGAACGGGCAGGCGATGTCCTTCACGCACCAGTCGATGAAGTCGTCCAGCGCGGTCTGCTGCCCCGAGGCGCCCGCCACGCCCTGCCTGGCGAGCGACTCCGTCAGCGTGTCCACGCCGTCGAGCGCCATCCGGCCCACCTTGTCCGGGAACTGGGCCGAGTACACCGCGCCGAGACGCGATCCGTAGGAGAAGCCGAGAAAGTTGAGCTTGTCGTCGCCGAGGGCGTCACGTATGACGTCCAGGTCCCGGGAGACGTTGATCGTGCCTATGTGCGGCAGCACGGGTCCGGAGTGCTTGGCGCACTCCTCGGCCGCCTTCTTCAACTGCCGCAGCACCGCGTTCGGATCGCGCAGCGTCTCGTCGGTCCCGGCCGTGACCTCGGCGCCGGCGTACGGGCTGTCGCCGCAACTGACCGGGGAGGAGCGGCCGACGCCGCGCGGATCGAAGCTCACCACGTCGTAGCCGTCGGTCAGGCTCATGAAGTCGTCGCGGCTGTGAGCGAGTTCGCTGACTCCCGGACCGCCGGGACCGCCGAAGTTCAGCAGCAGCGAGCCGCGCTTGTGGCCGCTCGCCCGGTACCGGGCCAGCGCCAGATCGAGCGTTCCGGCGTCCGGCCGGGCGTAGTCCAGCGGGACGGTGACCTTTCCGCACTGAAGGTCGCGGGGGACGGTCCCGCCCTCGCACTTCTTCCACACGACCTTCTGCCGGTAGAACCGGGTCAGGTCGGGCTGCGCGTCGTCCGCGGGCGTCGCCGGCACGCCGGCGCCCAGCATCGCCAGGCCGATGGCTCCGGCGACCGAGTGGCGTCGTACCGCGCGCCGCGGTGACAGCTTGGCCAGCATCGATGCCTCCAAGGGGCCCCGCAGGGGACCGGTGAACGGCGCCCTCGCTCACGATAAGCGGCCCTCGCGGGGGCCGCCTCCGGGGCCGGTGGGACGCGGGGGCCGCCCTCACCTGTTCGGCTCACCCGCCCGGTACGGTCGGTTACGGACTGTGTGCAGGGGTTCGGACGCCTTTACTGCCAGTTCGACAAACGTGTCACTCGGTGGGGTGAAAGGCGGATAAGCCATAACTCGGATGGTTCACCTGCGTTTTATCCGGTGCGGGTGAGTGCCCGCGACCACGTCTGGAAGGCAGGGACCCAATGAAACGGGTTACCCGAAACGGTGTGATCGCCGTCGCCGCCGCGTCCGGCGCGATGGCTGTGACGTTTCCGGCGCACGCGGACTCCGCGGCCGACGGAGCCGCGGTCGGCTCGCCAGGGCTGATCTCCGGCAACACCATCCAGCTCCCGGTGCACGTCCCGGTGAACGTGTGCGGGAACACCGTGAACGTGGTGGGGCTCCTGAACCCCGCCGCGGGCAACCGCTGCGCCAACACCGGCGGCGCGACGAAGGGAGGCCCCGGTTCGGGGTCCGCGTCCGGTGGGGGAGCATCCGCCGAGGGCAGCGGAAAGGATTCGCCCGGAGTGCTCTCCGGCAACGGGGTACAGCTCCCGGTGGATCTGCCGGTGAACGTCACCGGCAACAGCGTGAACGTCGTCGGCATCGGCAACGCGGCCGTCGGCAACGAGTCGGAGAACTCCGGCGGCCCGGTCCGCCCCGAGGAGCCGGCGCCGGAACCGTCGGTCCCGCCGAAGGCCCTCCCGGCGCCGAAGCCGATGGCCCCGCGTGCCACGGAGCCGACGGCCGGCCTCGCCGAGACCGGCGCGGACGCGACTCTGCCCACGGCGATCGGCGCCTCGGCGCTGGTGCTCGGCGGGGCGGCCCTCTACCGCCGGTTCCGACCTCGCCCGATGCGCTAGCTGTATTCGGCCGGGAGGCTGGTGGCCCACGCTAATGCCCGGCTGACCGCTCACGGCAGATGCCTGCTGGTGCGTCGCCCCTGGGGGCTGGTGAGGCCGCATGGCACCGTTGGGCCCGCACGGCGTCATGGGTCCTTGCGGGTTGCTGAGCCTGCGGGGTCTCCCGCGCCTGCCTGGTATCGCCGGTCCGGCGCGGGTCCGGGCACGCATGCGGGAGGCCCCATCGGTGGTGAGGCGGTTTCTAGGGATCGTCGCAACACATGATCGGTTAGGTCAGACGGCGAGCAGTTTATGCAGACGCTCGGCTGGGGTTTCCCAGCCGAGCGTT
>NZ_JBFBJT010000153.1:0-16821 GCF_040686175.1 Streptomyces sp. NPDC086077
GGGCGACCGACCCGGCGGCGGCCGAGCGGCAGGCGCGGGCGGCCCTGGCCACGGCGCTGGAGCACGAGGACCACACGGCGGCCGCCACGGCGGCCGGTTCGCTGGCGGGGCTGTGTCTGCGCACCGGGCGGCCGGCCGACGCGCTCGCCTTCGCCGACGCCGAGATCGCCCACGCGCGCAAGGCCGGACTCGGCGTGTGGACGCGCCTGCTCGGCGAGGTGCACCGGCTGCGCGTGCTGGTCGAGCAGGGTGAGTCCGGCCGCGTGGTGGCCGAGGCGGCCGTACTGCTGCGGCGGATGCGCGAGCTGCCCCGGGGACGGGTGGGCACCGAGGGCGTGCTGTGGTGGGAGGTCTGGGAGGAACTGTGCGACACCGCCCAGCGGGGCGCGGTGGACGCCGGACAGTGGCGGACGGCTCTGGAGTACGACGCCGAGCTGTGCGCGTCCACGGCGGGCCGTGGCGCACCGGCCGCCGAAGTCGCCCGGGCCCGCTTCCCGGCGTACATGCCCCTGCTGCGGCTCGGCCGCGCCCACGAGGCGCTGGCACTGCTGGAGGAGTGCCGGGAGGTCTTCGAGGCCGCCGCCGACGATCTGCACCTGGGCGAGGTGTTCGGCGCGCTCGCCCACGTCGAGGACGCGCGCGGGCGCGGCGAGGTGGCGCTCGCCCGGGGTCGGGACTGTCTGCGGTACGCCTATCGCGCGGGCGTCCCCTCGGCCGTCGCCGTCGGCCACACCAACTTCGGCACCTATCTGCACTCCCACGCGCGGGACGGCTCCGGTGCCGTCGCCCACCACCTCGCCGGGGCACTTCTGGGAGTCCTCACCGGCGGCCGGACGGCCGACGGCCTCGGCGCGGTCGTGGGTGACCTGCGCGAGTTCGGGGCGGACGCCCGCCTGCCCGGGAGTCCCGAGGCGCTGTACGCGCGCGTGGGGCGGGTTCCCGGGGTGGACCTGGGCCGGCTGCTCGACCGGACGGCGCCGGAGGACGGCCGGGTGCGAGAGGTGCTGGCGCAGCTGGTCCGCGAGGCCCACGAGGATTCCGACCGGGGCGCGCAGGCGGAAGCGGCGTGGCGCATGGTGTGGGAGCCGGCGGTCGCGGCCCTCGTCTCCGCCGAGCGCGGCAACAGCGCGGCCGGGGTGAAGCTGCGTCAGCATCTCGAGCGGTACGGGGCGATGGCGCCACGGTTCGAGGCACTGACCGGCGTCCTGCGGCGCATCCTCGACGGGGAGCGTGACCCCGCGGTGGCGGCCGGGCTGGGACCGCTGGACGCGGACGTGGCCCGGCGCGCTCTCGGGGCGCTGCGCGGCGAGGAGGCCGTCGCCGCCGAGCTGTGGCCCGTGATGCATCTGGGCCTGGCCCTGGGCAACTTCGTGGCCACGGCCGCCGGCCACGCGGAGACCGCCGACGCCAACCGCGCCACCCTCGAGGCCTTCCACACCGACCCCGCCCTGCGCGCGCTGGCCCCGGTGCTGGAGGAGATACTCGCCGGGAGCCGCGACCCCGGCCTCGCGGGGCGGTTGCGGGAGCCGGCGCAACGGGCGGTGGTGGGCGCGGTGCTGCGGTGCCTGGGCGGGATCGAGGGGAAGGGTGGGTTGAGAGGAACGGTGCGGGAGGGAGGGGGCACGTGATGGAGGAACCCCAGCTGAACGACGTGCGGCTCGGACCGGACGGCTCGCTGGAGTACTTCGACGGGGCGCACTGGACGCCGTATCCGGACGTACCGGAGGACGAGGGGGCACCACCGCACGCGGTGAGCCGGCACGGTGACGACGGGTGGTCGCCGCACACCGGGGATCACGACGCTCACGACGGGCCTGCGTCCGGCGCCCCGGGTCGCGGCGACGGTGCGACGTGACCGTGCCGTCGCCCCCCGAGGGAGCCCCGGGCGTCCCGGCGACCCCGTTCGACGCGCTGCCCTCCCCCCTCGACGCCGTGCCCGAGCTGCGGGCGGCGGCGCGGTGGATGATCGCCGCGTTCGGGGCGGTCGGGGCCGCGTTGATCGGGGCCGGACCGCTGGTCGCCGTGGGCAAGGTGCACGGGCTCGGTGACGCGCTGGTCGCCGGCGCCGCCCTGCTCCTCGCCCTGAGCGGCGTCGCCCTCGCCGTCTGGCAGGTCAGCCGGGTGCTGGAGCCGCCGGTGACCACGACGGCCACGCTCGCCGACCCGGCCGTGCGCGGCCTGCGAGAGCTGATCGACGCCGCGCCCTCGGACTTCTTCGGCTCCGCCGCCACCGGCGTGGACGACCTGCTGCGGCACCGCACCGTCGCCGCGAACATCCAGCGCGCGATCACCGCCGAACCCGACCCGCACCGACGCGAGCTGCTCGGCCGTCACCTGGCCCGCGCCCGCGCCAACGTCGCCCGCACCGATCCGTACGTGCGATGGCTGCTCGCCATGACCCACGTCTGGCAGATCCGCGCGGCCCTGCACACCGCCCGGCGCTGGTGCCTGCTCGGGGTGATGCTGGTGACGACCGGGGCGGTGGGGTTCCTGACGGTCACGGGGAAGTGACCCCGGCGTCGCCGGGGGCCTCGGCGCCCGTCACGCACCGAACGCCGACTCCAGGAACGGCTCGATCGCCGCGCGCCACGCCTCCGGCTGGTCGTAGTGGACGAGATGGCCGGCGTCGGCCACCTCGGCGTACTGCCCGCGCGGCAGGACACGCACCATCTCCTGGGCCTCTGCCCGGCCGAGCTCGCCGTCCAGGCCACGGACGACCAGGGCGGGGCAGCGCACCTGCGCCAGCTCGTCCCAGTGGGCGTCGTACACCCAGGTCTCGCGGGACTTCAGCATCTTCTCGATGTCGAAGACGGGCCGCCAGCCGTCCGGCGACTCGTGCATCACCTCGGCGTAGAACGTGCCTCGGGCCGGATTCGGCCGCTCCACCCAGGGGTCGTCCTCGCCGAACCACTTGCGCACGTCGGCCAGGGTGGCGAAGGGGACGGGCCAGGACGCGAACCAGCCGGCCCACTCGCGCTGCGAGGCGGCGCCGAGGGCGGAGGCCCGCATGTCGCAGATGATCACGCCGCTGACCAGGTCGGGGCGTTTGGCGGCGAGCTGCCAGGCGGTGAGCGCGCCCATGGCGTGGCCGATCAGGACGGCGGGGGTGAGGCCGAGCTGTTCGAGGGCGGCCTCGGCGTCGTCGACGTACGCCTCACGGGTGTACGCGGCCTGCGGGGGCTTCTCGCTCTGGCCGTGGCCGCGCTGGTCCAGCGCTACGGCGCGGTGGCGTCCGGACAGCCAGCGGGCGGTGGAGGCCCAGTGCGAGGCGCGGCCCATCAGGCCGTGCAGTAACAGCACGCCGGGCGAGGGGTCGGAACCGCCGGCCAGGAGACCGGGGCCGGGGTCGGGC
Source organism: Streptomyces sp. NPDC086077 (assembly GCF_040686175.1). Lineage (NCBI taxonomy): Bacteria > Bacillati > Actinomycetota > Actinomycetes > Kitasatosporales > Streptomycetaceae > Streptomyces > Streptomyces sp. NPDC086077. The sequence continues at coordinate 3,353 of NZ_JBFBJT010000153.1, forward strand.
GTCGCCGGGTCAGGGCCGGATTTGGGCGGGTCTCCGTACTCCCAGGCCGCCAGTCGTACGCCGCCCGCCCCGGTCACGTCGATGCGTCGCGCCATTGGTGCCGGCACCCCCCAAGCTCCGCTCGGACCCGCTCGTACCTGTGCTAGCCGTGCTGTTCGCCCTACGGCTCTACTACCCCTGCTGGCTCTACTGGCTCAACTTGTCCTACTGGTCGTACCACGCGCCCCACAGGACGGGTTCTGCCCCGGCAGACTATCGAATGGACATTCGAGAATGGGCTTTCTGCGGGCAACACCCCTCGTTTGAGTGACGCCATGGCAGGAATGATCCCGGCGCCCCAGGGGAGATCTTCAGCGGGAGGCGGACCGCTCGGGGAAAAACGGTCCGAGGGGGATGACCCTGGGAGCTCGGGGCTCCGGGTCAGAACAGGGGAGGACAGGCCCCGGCGCCACACGGCGCCGGGGCCCTCCACACGACTCCGGCACATCCCACCCCGCCCCTCAGACCCTCCGCTCAGGCGACAGCCTGGCACGCCGGACGGCCCGGCGCTGCGATTCGGCACACCGAGTCCAGGATTCGACGAGATCGGCAAGAGACGGCTGCCCGTCCCCGCCGAGGCCGACGACAGCGCGCAAATGCCCCCCGCCGTCCGGGAGTTGAGAGATCGGCCAGTGCAACCCGGCGAGCGGGGAGCTCGGCGCGTCGCGCGCCCCGCAGGCCCCCGGGTCAGCGCTTGGCCACGAAGACGTGGGAGGCCACGTCCGACTCCAGTTCGGCCGCCTCGCCGCCGCTGCCCACCAGGACGCCGCCCGCCGACTCCGTCACGCTCACCACCGAACCGGGCTGCACACCCGCCCGCCGCAGCGTGTACATCAGCTGCGCGTCCGTCTGGATCGGCTCACCGATACGGCGTACGACGACGGTCTTGCCCTCCAGACCCGGGTCGAGGTCGGCCAGCGAGACCATGCCCTCGTCCAGGAACGGATCGGCGCCGTCCTTCTCGCCCAGCTCCTCCAGGCCCGGGATCGGGTTGCCGTACGGCGACTCGGTGGGGTGGCGCAGCAACTCCAGCACCCGGCGCTCCACCGCCTCGCTCATCACGTGCTCCCAGCGGCAGGCCTCGGCGTGCACCTGCTCCCACTCCAGGCCGATCACGTCGACGAGCAGGCACTCCGCGAGGCGGTGCTTGCGCATCACCCGCGTCGCCAGCCTGCGGCCCTCGTCCGTGAGCTCCAGGTGCCTGTCGCTGGCCACGGACACCAGACCGTCGCGCTCCATGCGCGCCACCGTCTGGCTCACCGTCGGCCCGCTCTGGTCCAGCCGCTCGGCGATGCGGGCACGCATGGGGACCACACCTTCCTCCTCGAGCTCGAGGATGGTGCGGAGATACATCTCCGTGGTGTCGATCAGTCCGGACATACGTGCCCCTTGATTAGCTCTGCCGGAGGCTCGACCGCTCTCCGGCGCGTGCGCTGGCCCTGGCCTCAATTCTGCCGGATACCACCGACAACCGTGCCGCGGCGGCGAAACCAGGGGGCTACATGCTGATACGTGACCGTGGGGCGCGCGGCCCGAACGCCGCCACCATCCCCGTATTGACATCCCACTGGTCCAGACCGCACCGTGATCCGCGACACACTGCGAGAGCGTGACAGCGGAGCGAAGGAGCTCACATGGGCGACAGCACGCCGGCCGACCAGTACCTCGACGCCGCGATCGGTCTGCTGCAGCGCGTCCGCGCGGAGGAGGCCGAGACCGTCGCCGCCGCCGGCACGCTCCTCGCCGACACCGTCGCCTCCGGGGGCCGGCTCTTCGCCTTCGGCGCCGGGCACTCCTCGCTCGCCGCGCAGGACGTCGTCTACCGCGCGGGCGGGCTCGCGCTGATGAACCTGCTGGTCGTGCCGGGCGTCGTCGGCGTCGACGTCATGCCCGCCACGCTCGGCTCCGCCCTGGAGCGCGTCGACGGCCTCGCCACCGCCGTCCTGGACTCCTCACCGCTGCGCGCGGGCGACGCCCTCGTGATCATCTCCCTGTCCGGCCGCAACGCCCTCCCCGTCGAGATGGCGCTCAAGGCCCGCGCCCTCGGCGTCCGGGTGATCGGTGTGACCTCCGTCGCGTACGCCACCGAGACGTCGTCACGGCACTCCTCCGGGACGTACCTCAAGGACCACTGCGACATCGTCCTCGACTCGAAGATCGCCGTCGGTGACGCGGAACTCACCCACGACGCCGTCCCCGCCCCCTTCGCCCCCGCCTCCACGGTGGTGACCGCGGCCCTCCTCCAGGCCGTCACGGCCACGGCCGCCGTGGACCTCGCCGAGCGAGGCATCGAGCCCCCGCTGCTGCGCTCCGGCAACGTCGACGGCGGCCACGACTGGAACGGGCGGGTGCTGGAGGAGTACGGGGACCGGATCTTCTACCGGCACTGAACCCCGGCCTGCTCCGATCCGGGCCCCACTCAGTCGCGGCGCTCCCCCACGAGCCCCGCCAGGTCCAGCGCCGTCGCGATACGCACGGCCACGTCCTCGGCGTACACCGTGTCCGAACGCTCGAAGGCGCTCCGCCCGCTCCCGCGCAGGAACGTCACGACACCCAGCGTCCGGCCCCGGCTGCGCAGCACCGCGCACAGCGCGTGCACCGAGTCCGCCGGCCACTGACGGGACACCGCCCACGCGCGCGCCTGCTCGGCCGACACACTGCCGACACTGGCCCGCACGGTGCCGATCCGCTCCACGCACTGCAACGCCGGATGCCCCTCGCCGTACCGCGTCGGCAGCCCCGCGTGCCCCGAGAGCAGGCTCGGCCCCGGCGCGCCCGACGGCGTGCCCGCCACCCGTACCAGCCGGACCGGCCCCACCGACTCCGCGTCGGACAGCGCGCCGCCCGCCACCCGGTCGATCAGCGCGTGGTCCGCGAACCCGGCCAGCGCGAAATCGAGATGGACCGTCGCCGCCTCCGCCGGATCCTCGCAGTCGGCGGCCGTACGGGCCGCACGGTGCAGCTGATTGCTGCGGAACCGGAGCAGCGCCGCCTCCTGCTCGCCCTGCTTGGCCTCCGTCACGTCCTGGAACAGCCAGCCCACGCCGAGCGGAACAGGCTCCTCCGCCAGCGGCGAGGCCAGCCGCAGGAACCCACTGCGCCAGCAACGCCGCTTCTCGCCCTCCGGTGTGCGCACACTCACCCAGATCTCGGCCGGAGCCGGCGGCGCACCCTCACCCAGCACATGCGTGAGCGCGCTCTCCAGTTCCTCCACACCCTGCGCCAGCAGCTCACCCAGCGGCCGCCCCAGCACGGACGTACGCCCGATACCCAGCGCGCGGGCCGCGTGCGCGTTCACCACCGCGGGACGCAGATCCGCGTCGACCAGGACGACACCCCAGCTCGCGTCCTCGAACAACGCCTCGCTCAGCGCGATGGACCGCTCGAGGTCGATCTGGGCGTGCACCTCGCTGAACGCGCAGTACACGCCCGCGGGCTTGCCGTCCGGCCCCCGCACCGCCGCCGACTGCGTCCGCACGAGCACCCGCCCGCCGTCCTTCGTCAGCAACGCGAACTCGTGCACCTGGCGGCCCGGCGCGTTCATGGCGGACAGCAGCCGCCCCTCGACCTCCTCGGCGTCGGCGCTGCGCACCGCCCACCCGGCGAAGCCGGGCCGGCCCACCGCCTCCTCCGCCGTCCAGCCGAGAATGCGCTCGGCCTCGCGGTTCCAGTGCGTCACGACGCCGTCGGCGTCGAAAGCGCACAGCGCCGCGTCCATGCCGTCCAGCAGGGCGGCAAGCAGATCCGAACCACCCGAACCCTCAGGTCCGTCCGGACCCTCGGGCCCCTCCGGGCCGTCGGGTCCCTCGGGACCGGGCTCGTCCGGTCCGAGTTCGTCCGTGGTCCCACTACGCCGGGAAGCACTCACCTGGACCCCCTGCAGGCTGCGTCAGTACGAGCGGCGCGTCGGTTCGTTCACTTGCCATCATTCAACTCGAACGTGACGCAGCCCACATATGGTTCCCGCAAGATTGCGGGAATCGTTGTGCGGCGGAAACCGCACGACACCCGAGGGACAACCGCCCACTAACTCTCGATGACCGAAAGCCGCAGGTCAACCCACTCGTCCCGGCCCCCCGGGAGCACATACCGGTCAACCTCGGCGAACCCACGCGACTCGGCGAAGCGCGGACCGTCCGCGTTGGCCGCCAGAACACAGGTCTCCACCACCCCGGCACCCAGCACGCGCGCGTCCCCAGGCCGCCGTCTTCTCGAAAAAAACGGTTGAAGGGTGGCCGAGCGGTTCTTAGGGTTGCAGGTACTTCGGAAGGGAGGTGGTTCGGCAGATGTATGCATACCGGACGGAAGAGGTGGCTGCGGGCTAGCGGCCCGTCACCACACGAAGTGCGGTGCCGGACCAGCGTGTGCGACATGCACGCAGCCGGCCCAGTCTCAAGCAGTCACCCGACCCGCGAGTCGCCGGTACGTCCGGCCGGCTCCTCCTTGGAGGAACCAGGCTCGCGGGTCGTCTGCGTGGGGCCTTCGCGGGGTCAGCGGGCGATGTCGTCGAAGCCCTCGACGGAGCGGGGGTCGCGGGGCCCCGGGCCCATGTAGCGGGCGGAGGGGCGGACCAGGCGGCCCGTGCGCTTCTGTTCGAGGATGTGGGCGGACCAGCCGGCCGTGCGGGCGCAGGTGAACATGGACGTGAACATGTGGGCGGGGACCTCGGCGAAGTCGAGCATGATGGCCGCCCAGAACTCGACGTTCGTGGCCAGGATCCGGTCCGGGCGGCGGTTGTGGAGTTCCTCCAGGGCCGCCTTCTCCAGGGCCTCGGCGATCTCGAAGCGGGGGGCGCCGAGTTCGCGGGCGGTGCGGCGCAGGACACGGGCGCGGGGGTCCTCGGCGCGGTAGACGCGGTGGCCGAAGCCCATGAGGCGTTCGCCCTTGTCGAGGGCCTGCTTGACGTAAGCCTCGGCGTCGCCGGTGCGTTCGATCTCCTCGATCATGCCGAGCACGCGGGAGGGGGCGCCGCCGTGGAGGGGGCCGCTCATGGCTCCCACGGCGCCGGAGAGGGCCGCCGCGACGTCGGCGCCGGTGGAGGCGATGACCCTGGCGGTGAAAGTGGAGGCGTTCATGCCGTGTTCGGCGGCGCTGGTCCAGTAGGCGTCGACGGCGGCGACGTGCTTGGGGTCGGGCTCGCCGCGCCAGCGGATCATGAAGCGTTCGACGACGGTTCCGGCCTTGTCGATCTCGCTCTGGGGGACCATGGGGCGGCCCTGGCCGCGGGCGGACTGGGCGACGTAGGAGAGGGCCATGACGGCGGCGCGGGCGAGGTCCTCGCGGGCCTGTTCGGCGTCGATGTCGAGGAGGGGTTTGAGGCCCCAGACGGGTGCGAGCATGGCGAGGGCGGACTGGACGTCGACGCGGATGTCGCCGGAGTGCACGGGGATGGGGAAGGGCTCGGCGGGCGGCAGGCCGGGGTTGAAGGCGCCGTCGACGAGCAGGCCCCAGACGTTGCCGAACGAGACCTGACCGACCAGGTCCTCGATGTCGACGCCCCGGTACCGGAGGGCGCCGCCCTCCTTGTCCGGTTCGGCGATCTCCGTCTCGAACGCGACGACTCCCTCGAGTCCGGGTACGAAGGACATCAGGCGGCTCCTCGGATGTGTACGACAGGCGGTTGTGGGCCACGGGAGTGGTGCGGCACCCCGTGTGTGTGCGGGTGTGGCCGGTGGTGCCGTGCCGGTGGTGCCGGTGGTGCCGGCTTGCCGACTGTGATCGGGTGATCGGGTGCGAGCGTGTGGCCAGTGGTGACGGGGTGACCGGTTGAGCGGGTTGTGGTGACCGTGTTTCAGGTGTGGAAACGGGTGATCGCCCGGAGGATCCACGGTCGGTTGCGGACTCGCGGTCCTGGGCGGTCATGGGGGTGATGCCCCGTGGGACGGGCGGTCACCCAACAGAACGGCATCTGCACGATATCCCCGGGTGCCACCCTTGGGGAGAGGTGACGGCACTCAGTGCCACTGCGTGACGAACGCCACCATACCGACGGCCCGGCGTGTATACGGCAAGATGACCGGGTGACCGACGAACACGCCGTCCCCGCTGCGCCCGATCCCGCCGCGATGCGCAAGCACTACCGGGCGGAGGGGCTGTCCGAGTCCGAGCTGGCCGCCACGCCGGTGGAGCAGTTCGCGCGGTGGTTCAAGCAGGCCGCGACGGAGGGCCGGCTGTTCGAGCCGAACGCGATGGTGGTCTCGACGGCGGACGCGGAGGGCCGGCCGAGTTCCCGGACGGTGCTGCTGAAGCACTTCGACGACGCGGGCTTCGTCTTCTACACGAACTACGACTCCCGCAAGGCGGGCGATCTCGCCGGGAACCCGCACGTCTCGCTGCTGTTCCCCTGGTACACGATGGCCCGCCAGGTGATCGTGACGGGCGTGGCGCGGCGCACCGGCCGGGACGAGACCGCCGCGTACTTCCGCACCCGTCCGCACGGTTCGCAGCTCGGTGCGTGGGCGAGCGCCCAGTCGTCGGTGATCGGCTCGCGGGCCGAGCTCGAGGCCTCGTACGCCGACCTCGCGGCCCGCTATCCGGAGGGTGAGCAGGTTCCGGTGCCGGTGCACTGGGGTGGTTTCCGGGTGGCGCCGCGGACGGTGGAGTTCTGGCAGGGCCGGGAGAACCGCCTGCACGACCGTCTGCGGTACACGTCGAGGCCGGACGGCGGCTGGCGGGTCGAGCGGCTCAGTCCGTGAGGTCGCCGGGCCTGGGGCGCGGCCTCCGGTTCAGCCGAGCGCCTCGTCCAGCAACGCGGCCCACTGTGCCACGACCCGTTCACGGCGCCCCGCGTCGTCGGTGAGGAGGTTGGCGAGGCCGAGACCGCGGGCCATGTCGAGGAGTCCCTGGACGGTCTCGCGGACGCCGGGGCGGGTTTCGTCGGCGGCGAGGAGGTCGACGGCTATGCGGTGGGTCTCGCGGCCGACGCGGGCCTCCAGTTCGGTGACGCGGGGGCGGAGCTGGTCCTCGTTGGAGGCGGCGACCCAGAGGTGGAGGGCGGCGCGGAAGAGCGGGCCCGTGAAGAGGTCGACGAGGGCGCGGACCATCTCTTCGCGGTCGCCTGCCGCGCCCTGCGGGAAGAGAGCGCGCAGGGCGTCGGAGCGTTCCTCGGCGACGTACTCGACGGCGGCGGTGAAGAGGTCCTCGCGGGTCGGGAAGTGGTGCTGGGCGGCGCCGCGGGAGACGCCGGCGCGTTCGGCTACGACGGTGACGGTGGAGCCTGCCCAGCCGTGTTCGGCGAGGCAGGCCACGGCGGCTTCGAGGAGCCGTTGCCGGGTGGCGCGGCTGCGGTCCTGCTTGGGTACGCGGTCGGCGCGGTCCCCGGCGGTCACCGTCGTGACCGTGCCGGCCGCGCCGGCCGGGTTCACAGCACCCATGGGGGATCCCGTCGTTCGAGGAAGGCTGTCATGCCCTCGCGGGCGTCGGCGGAGGCGAACATCCGGGCCGAGAGGGCGGTCAGCGGGGCCGCGTCCCGGTCGAACGTCTGCAGCACCTTAGCCGTGAGCAGCCGTTTCGTCTCGGACAGGGCTTGCGGCGAGGAGCGCCGCAGGCCGTCGAGGATCGGTTCGAGTACGGCGTCGGGGTCGTCGCCGGTGGCGGTGAGCAGGCCGATGCGGGCCGCCTCGGCGGCGTCGAAGCGTTCGCCGGTGAGGTAGTAGCGGGCCAGGGCGCGCGGGTCGGTGCGGGGCAGCAGCGGCAGGGAGATGACGGCGGGCGCGACGCCGATGCGCACCTCGGTGAAGGCGAAGGTGGCGGTGGTGGAGGCGGCGGCGATGTCGCAGGCGCCGAGCAGGCCGAGGCCGCCGGCGCGCACGTGTCCGGTGACGCGGGCGACGACGGGGCGGGGCAGTTCGGTGATCTGCCGGAGCAGGTTCACGAGGGCGTCCGGGTCGGGTGGGTCGCGCAGGTCGGCGCCGGCGCAGAAGGTGTTGCCGGTGTGGGTGAGGAGGACGGCGCGGACGTCGCCGTCCTTGCCGCAGTCGGTCAGCGCGTCGGCGAGTTCGCCGACGAGGGCGGCCGAGAGGGCGTTGCGGTTGGCCGGGGAGTCGAGGGTGAGGGTCTCGACTCCCCGGGCGCGGGTGCGGCCGATCAGGGTCACGCGTTCTCCCGGAGTTGGCGGCGCAGTATCTTGCCGGAGGCGGCGCGGGGGACGCCGGCGACGAAGGTGACCTGGCGGACGCGTTTGTAGGGGGCGACGCGTTCGGCGACGTGCATCATGACCTCGTTCTCGGTGAGGTCGGGCGCGGTGGGCTGGCGGACGACGTAGGCGCGCGGGATCTCGTTCCCGTCGTCGTCGTAGACGCCTATGACGGCGGCGTCGGCGATGCCCGGGTGGGTGAGGAGCAGGGCCTCCAGTTCGGCGGGGGCAACCTGGAAGCCCTTGTACTTGATCAGCTCCTTGACGCGGTCCACGACGAAGAGCCAGCCGTCGGCGTCGACGTGTCCGACGTCCCCGGTGTGCAGCCAGCCGTCGGCGTCGATCATCGCGGCGGTGTCGTCGGGGCGGCCGAGGTAGCCCTTCATGACCTGGGGGCCGCGGATGAGGATCTCGCCGGGTTCGCCGGTGCCGAGGTCCTTTCCGGGGTCGTCGAGGGAGACGATGCGCATCTCGGTGCCGGCGATGAGCCGGCCGACGGTGCCGGGCGGGGCGTCGGCCATGGCGTCCAGGGGGACGACGTGGGTGCCCGGGGAGAGTTCGGTCATGCCGTAGGCCTGGCCGACGGGCGGCAGGCCGAGCCGCTGGGAGCAGGCGGCGGCGAGGTTCGCGTCGAGGGGGGCGGCGGCGCTGATGACGTACTTCAGGGACGACAGGTCGTACCGCGCGACCGCGGGGTGTTTGGCGAGGGCGAGGACGATGGGTGGGGCGACGTAGAGGCCCGTGATGCGGTGGTTCTGGATGGCGGCGAGGAACTGCTCCAGGTCGAAGCGGGGCAGTACGACGACGGTGGCGCCGACTCTGAGGGGGGCGTTCATCAGGGCGGTGAGGCCGTATATGTGGAAGAAGGGCAGTACGGCGAGGATGCGGTCGCCGGGTCCCGCGGAGACCGCTGGGTGGAGTTGGGCGAGGTTGGTGGCGATCTGGCGGTGGGTGAGCATCACGCCTTTGGGGATGCCGGTGGTGCCGGAGGAGTAGGGGAGGGCGGCCACGTCCTCGGTGGGGTCGATGGCGATCCGCGGTTCGGGGGCGGCGGAGGCGAGCATGTCGATCAGTGAGCGGTGGCCGGGCGCGCTGTCGCAGACGAAGATCTCCTGGACGCCGCCCGCGAGTTCGGAGGCTCTGCGGGCGGTCTCCAGCAGCGGCGAGACGGTGACGATCCAGCGGGCTGCCGAGTCGCGCAGTTGTTTGGCGAACTCGTCGGCGGTGGCGAGCGGGTGCGCGGTGGTGACGGCGGCGCCCGCGCGCGTGGCGGCGTAGAACGCCGTGGGGAAGGCGATGGTGTTCGGGCTGTGCAGGGCGAGGACGTCGCCCTTGCGGACGCCGGCGTCGGCGAGCGCGGCGGCGATCCGCCGGTGGAACCGGTCCACCTGCTCGTAGGAGAGGGTGGTGCCGTCGGTGCCGTCGACAAGGGCCGGCAGGTCGCCGAAGTCGGCGGCGTGGCCCAGGACGGCGTCGTGGATGGGAAGTTCTACGGGCGGGACGTCGGCGTACGCGCTGCGGAACACGGTTCCTCCAAGCGGTGCGGCTCAGTACGACTTGGGCAGGCCGAGGGTCTGGTGGGACACGTAGTTGAGAATCATCTCCCGGCTCACCGGTGCGATACGAGCCACGCGCGAGGCCGTTATCAGTGAGGCGAGGCCGAACTCGCGGGTGAGGCCGTTGCCGCCGAGGGTGTGCACGGCCTGGTCGACGGCTTTCACGCAGGCCTCACCCGCCGCGTACTTGGCCATGTTGGCGGCCTCGCCCGCGCCGATGTCGTCGCCCGCGTCGTAGAGGTGGGCCGCCTTCTGCATCATCAGACGGGCGAGTTCGAGGTCGATGTGGGCCTGGGCGAGAGGGTGGGCGATGGCCTGGTGGGCGCCGATGGGCGACTTCCAGACGGTGCGTTCACGTGCGTAGTCGATGGCCCTGGCGAGGGCGTGGCGGCCCATGCCGATCGCGAAGGCGGCGGTCATGATGCGTTCGGGGTTGAGGCCGGCGAACAGTTGCAGCAGGCCGGCGTCCTCGTCGCCGACCAGTGCGTCGGCGGGCAGACGTACGTCGTCCAGGGTGAGCTCGAACTGCTTCTCCGCGGCGTTGAGTTCCATGTCGATGGGCCGCTTCTGGAAGCCCTCGGCGTCAGTCGGGACGATGAACAGGCAGGGCTTGAGGTTGCCGGTGCGGGCGTCCTCGGTGCGGCCGACGATGAGGACGGCGTCGGCCATGTCGACGCCGGAGATGAACACCTTCCGGCCGGTGAGGAGCCAGTCGGCGCCGTCCCGCCGGGCCGTGGTGGTGATGCGGTGGCTGTTGGAGCCGGCGTCGGGTTCGGTGATGCCGAAGGCCATGAGCCGGGTTCCGTCGGCGATTTGGGGCAGCCAGTGCCGTTTCTGGGCGTCGGTGCCGAAGCGGGCGATGACGGTGCCGCAGATGGCGGGTGAGACGACCAGCATGAGGAGGGGGGATCCGGCGGCGCCCAGCTCTTCGAGGACGATGGAGAGTTCGGCTATGCCGCCGCCTCCGCCGCCGTACTCCTCCGGGAGGCTGACGCCGAGGTAGCCGAGCTTCCCGGCGTCGGCCCAGAGTTCGGTGAGGGGCTTGCCTTCGGCGACGGTGCGGACGAGGTAGTCGCGGCCGTAGCGCTTGCCGAGTGCGGCCACGGCGGCGCGCAGTGCCTTGTGCTCCGCGGATTCGATGAGGGTGGTCATGCGGACCTCCGTGTGCGGGTCGAGTGTGGTTGATCGCGCTCACGCGGCGGAGCCGCATGTTCCATGCGGTCCCGCGGCCCTCACGTCGGCTGCACCACCGCCAGCAGCAGGCCCGGCTCCACCTGCTGTCCCGGCTCGGCGTGCAGAGCGGTGAGCGTGCCGGCGGCGGGTGCCGAGATCTGGTGCTGCATCTTCATCGCCTCCAGCCAGATCAGGGGCTGCCCGGCCGTCACGACGGCGCCCTCGGTGAGGCCCTCGGCGACGCGTACGACCGTGCCCGGCATGGGGGCGAGGAGGGAGCCCGGGGCGTGCTGGGGGGTGGGGTCGGGGAAGCGGGGCAGGGCGGTGAGGCGGGTGGCGTTGACGTGGACCTGGTCGCCGTAGCGTGCGACCGCGAACCTCCGTCGCACTCCGTCCACTTCGAGTACGACTTCGTCGGCGCGGGCGTGGACGACGCGGACGCCTTCCGCCGTGAGGCCCTCGCGGGTGTGCCGGTAGTGGGCCTCGTGTTCCTCGCCGGCCATGGTGTAGCGCTTGGTCTGGGGCTGGGAGGGGACGTTGCGCCAGGCGCCGAAGCGGCTGCGGCCGGCGGCGTCGGCGAGCGCGGCGGCCAGGGGGGCGTGCGGGTCGGGGGCGGGTTCGGTGAGTTCCTCAAGGTGGCGGGCGTAGAAGCCCGTGTCCATGCGGGCCGTCGTGAACTCCTTGTGCCGCAGGGAGCGGATCAGGAGGTCGCGGTTGGTGGCCGGTCCGTGGATTATGGTGCGTTCGAGGGCGCCGGCGAGTTTGCGGATGGCTTCCGCGCGCGTGGGGGCGTGGGCGACGGCCTTGGCGATCATGGGGTCGTAGTGGACGCCGATCTCGTCGCCGCCGGTGTAGCCGGTGTCCAGGCGGATGCCGTCGGGGGCGTCGAGGCGGTGGAGGGTGCCGGTCTGCGGGGCCCAGTCCCGGGACGGGTCCTCGGCGTACAGGCGGGCCTCGACGGCGTGGCCGCGTGCCGGCGGAGGGTCGGTGTCCAGGGCATGGCCCTCGGCGATCCTCAGCTGGAGGGCCACCAGGTCGATGCCGAAGACGGCCTCCGTGACCGGGTGTTCCACCTGAAGGCGGGTGTTCATCTCCAGGAAGTGCGCCGTGTCGTCGGCGACCAGGAACTCGACCGTGCCGGCGCCGGCGTAGCCGACGGACCGGGCGGCGCGTACGGCCGTCTCGTAGAGGAACTCCGTCAGTTCGCGTGTCAGGCCCGGGGCCGGGGCCTCCTCGACGACCTTCTGGTGGCGGCGTTGGAGGGAGCAGTCGCGGGTGCCGAGGGCCCACACGGTGCCGTGGGTGTCGGCGAGGATCTGCACCTCGACGTGCCGGCCGTCCTCGACGTACGGCTCGACGAACACCTCGTCGTCACCGAAGGCCGCGAGCGCCTCCGCGCGTGCGGCGGTGAGCTCCGCGTCCAGGTCCGCCAGGCGCCTGACGACGCGCATTCCGCGTCCGCCGCCGCCCGCGGCCGCCTTGACCAGGACGGGCAGGTCGGCCTCGGTGACCTCCCGCAGGGGCGCGATCCCCAGCAGTTCCTTGGCGCGGGTCTTGGACGCCATCGCCTCGATGGCCCCCGGGGGCGGGCCGATCCACAGGAGTCCCGCGTCGAGGACCGCGCGCGCGAAGTCGGCGTTCTCGGAGAGGAAGCCGTAGCCGGGGTGCACCGCGTCGGCGCCGGAGGCGAGCGCGGCCCTGACGATCAGGTCGGCGCGCAGATAGGTCTCGGCGGGCGCCGCTCCGGGCAGCCGTACGGCGGCGTCGGCCAACCGTGCGTGCAGGGCATTCGCGTCGGCGTCCGAGTGCACCGCGACGGTGCGGATGCCCAGCTCACGGCAGGTGCGGAAGATCCGGCAGGCGATCTCGCCCCGGTTGGCGACAAGAACGGTGGTGATCACTTGGCCTCACATCCGGAAGACGCCGAAGCCGCCGCGCACGCCCTCGTAGGGGGCGGTGTGGATCGCGGACAGGCACAGGCCGAGGACGGTTCGGGTGTCGCGCGGGTCGATGACGCCGTCGTCGTACAGGCGCCCGGACAGGAACTTCGGCAGGGACTCGGACTCGATCTGCTGCTCGACCATCGCGCGCAGGGCGGCGTCGGCCTCGTCGTCGTAGGGCTGCCCCTTCGCGGCGGCGGACTGGCGGGCGACGATGGACAGCACGCCCGCGAGCTGCTGGGGGCCCATGACGGCGGACTTGGCGCTGGGCCAGGCGAAGAGGAAGCGCGGGTCGTAGGCGCGGCCGCACATGCCGTAGTGCCCGGCGCCGTAGGAGGCGCCCATCAGTACGGACAGGTGGGGCACCTTGGAATTGCTGACCGCGTTGATCATCATGGCGCCGTGCTTGATGATGCCGCCCTGCTCGTACTCCCTGCCGACCATGTAGCCGGTGGTGTTGTGCAGGAAGAGCAGCGGGATGTCGCGCTGGTTGGCGAGCTGGATGAACTGGGCCGCCTTCTGCGACTCCTCGCTGAAGAGCACCCCTTGGGCGTTGGCTAGGATGCCCACGGGGTAGCCGTGCAGGGTCGCCCAGCCGGTGGCCAGGCTGCTCCCGTACAGCGGCTT
>NZ_JBFBJT010000154.1:0-16689 GCF_040686175.1 Streptomyces sp. NPDC086077
GACCGCTCTGATTTCAGGCGGCCGGGGGTTTCGGCGACGGGCAGGCCGTCGGCGTGGTGGCGGATGAGGAAGGAGCGGCGTACAAGGTGCGGGCCACTGACCTGCGGTGTCTCATGAAAGTGCTCCGGCCATAGGGTGGCATGCGGCTGCGGAGATGCTCAAGAAGAGGAGTGTTGATCATGGCACGCGCGATCTGGACTGGTGTGATCACATTCGGGCTTGTCAGGGTGCCGGTCGGCCTGTTCACCGCGACGCAGGACCACACCGTCCACTTCCACCAGCTGCAGCGCGGCACCGCCGACCGGATCCGCAACCGGCGGGTCAACGAGCGCACCGGCAAGGAAGTCGCCAGCGACCACATCGTCAAGGGCTACGAAGTGGAGGAGGGCGAGTACATCATCGTGGAACCGGACGAGCTCGACGAGATCGCGCCGGGCCGCTCCCAGACGATCGAGGTCTCCGACTTCGTCGACCTGGACGAGATCGAGCCGGTCTTCTTCGACCGCACCTACTACGTCGCCCCGCGCGGCGAGGAGTACACCAAGGTTTACGAGCTGCTGCGGGCAGCTCTCGCGCAGGCGGACAAGGTCGGCGTCGCCACCTTCGTGATGCGCGGCAAGCAGTACCTGACGGCGCTGCGCGCGGAGGACAAGGTGCTCGTGCTGCAGACGCTTCACTGGGCTGACGAGGTCCGCGACCCGGTCACGGAGCTGCCGGAAATACCCTCCAGCCGGGCCGGGAGGGGCAAGGAGCTGGACATGGCGCGCCAGCTGATCGACTCCCTCACCGTCCCGTGGGACCCGAGCCAGTATCGCGACACCTTCCAGGAGAAGGTACGAGCTGGTGCGGGCCAAGTCCGAGGGGCAGGAGATCGCGGCGGCCGCCGAGCCGCCCACGGCCACCGACGTCGCGGACCTGATGGAGGTCCTGCAGGGCAGCATCGACCAAGCACGCGGCGGCCGCAGGACGGAAACCAGGCGCCAGAAGAAGACTGCCCCCGCGACACGCAAAGCAGGCCGCAAGCCCGCCGGAAAGGCGGCGAAGAAGACCACCGACAGAAAGGCGCCGCCGAGGACGTCCCGCGCCTCGGCCGCGTCCCGCACCCACCGCGAGGCAGGCAAGAGCGCGCTGCAGCAGCTGAGCAAGGCGGAGCTGTATGAGCGGGCCACCGAACAGGACATCACCGGCCGCTCCAAGATGAGCCGCAAGCAGCTCATCGACGCACTCACCCATACGTCGCGCCGTCGCAAGAAGAGCGCAGCCTGACCGGCCAAGTGGGACGGCCCCCACGCAGCTCGCCGTCTATGGGAGCGGGTGAGCGCTGCTGCGCTCCAGCACTGCCGGCCTACGAACGCCAGACTCAAACACATCGATGGGGAATGAATAGGACCAAGCGTCTGCGGTTACTCCGGTCACCGACTCTACGGAACGGAGACACCGCGATGATCATCAAGAAGATGCACGAAATGGGCGTCCGCAGCGAACACGCCTACATGGCAGCCATGGCTTCCATAGGACTCACCGTCGCGGCCTGGGCCGGCTCCCTCAAGCTGGAGCCCGGCACCGGGCTCGCCCGCGCCGACCGCTGGGGCCTCTTCGTCGGCGAATGGGCACCCACCTTCTTCGGCCTCGGCCTCGCCCTGTCCCACTACGAACAGACCGAAGGTAACCTCGGCGCGACCGTTCACGAACTCCGAGAGCAGAAGGCCGGCTGACCATGCGCCTGCGCCTGCCTCTGAACCGAGGGGCGGGCGCACGCCCCGCCGGCGCCCCGCACTGGCGGGGCCACGCGGCGGGCGTGTGTGCAGCGCCAGTCGCGAGGACTGCTGCAGAGATACCGCCAATGGCGGTGACCTGCGACAGACAATCGCAGAGAGTCGTACAAGCCGGTTTCTCATCTGACGGTTCCATTTCCCATCGGCGGGTTGGCGTCGGGAGCGGGCCATGGGTCGGCGAAGTAGTAGCCCGTCACCGGACCTAGGCCATCCAGCGCTATTGAGCCCGCTTCTCGGCGCCAGCCGGTCTCCGGGGATCCGGGATCGTCACCGGCAATCCGGCCCACGAATGTTCCCGCCGAGGTGACGGGGCGGAATGGGAGGCGCGGCCACGGCCGGGAACCTGTCCTTCGCCTTGGGAACGCCGGTTCACCCGTCAGCCCATCGATCGGGGTGGGGCTGGATTCTCCGGAGTCCCGTGATTCTCGGGAGTCCCGTGGAACGACACCGATTCACGCCGGCCCCGACGCGACCGGCGAGACTGCGAGTGCGGCGTCGCCCGGAGGCCACGGTTTGGAGTGGGTGCCAGAGGCGGACCCCCTGACCAGCTCTCGCTAGTGATCAGTCGGACCGTGGCCTGGTCGCACTCCGGCATGGGAGAACCGCAATGGAACCAGGGTCCGTCTTCCTTCGTACGGCGCTCAGCTCGCGGTGCGGATGGTGCCCGTTCAGTCGCCGATCGCGGTTGGGCCGCGCCCCGGACGGGAACGCGGAAACACGCGTTGCGAAAAGGGAGCACGAGTTGGCTGACGACGACTTCGACGCGTGAACGTCCGGACAGACCTCAGTATCGGGAGCCCGTCCGGCGGAGCCCCCGGGGACCTGGCAGGCTGGACCTTCATGATCGGTGCTCAGCTCCGTCGCCATAACCATCTCGTGCTCTCGCAAAGCTTCCGCACCGCTTCCGGCTTACATGGAACCGACAGCCCAGACGCGCGCCGAGGAGACCAACGATGACTGAGCCGACCCCGTCCCAGGCAGAGGGCGAGCGACAGGAGGATGCTGCGACGGACCAGGAGGTGGAGCACGCCGGTCATCGTGACGTACCCCAGACAACCCCGTCGCAGGCTGAAGGGGACCGCACCGACGAAGAGGCGGAGCAGGACGCGGACTGACGGTGCGCGAACCCTGGCGAGTGATCAACGTCGCGGCGACTGGGGAGTTCAACTAGCTCGAGAGGGTGTAACGGAACATGTGGAGGGTCCAGGATGGCTCGGCGGTCGGCTCCGTCGCATACTGCGCGGCCCCCATGGCTGCGTAGAACGGAGCGGCGTTCGGATCCGACGCAACGATGAACTCCGATCGCCCGAGCTGCCGCGCAGTCTGGATCGCGTGCTGCCAGAGAAGCTTGCCGTGACCCTTGCCGATCTCGTCGGCGTCGACGAAGAGCTTGTCCAGCAGCAGGTCACCGTCTTCCTCGGTGAAACCGTAGAAGCCAAGCCTTTTGCCATCTTCCTCCAGCACGAAGACCGGGTTGTTGCGGACATAGGCATTTGAAATCGCCCGAGCCTCTCCCGCCCAGTCGAAGTAGCCCGGTGGGTACCCCCAGTGAGTCGACGATCGATCCTGGAGCCCTTCAAGCTCGCCGGCTTCGTCAGGTTGGGCGCGTCGGATCCGCCGGGCACCGTTGGTTGACACAGCACCGACCACCCTTCTCGATCACTACTTGAAGCCGTCGATCCGACTAGACCACGTATCCATGGCGACGAGCCATACCACCCGGAAAAGGGGGCCGCGGCATCACCGACTGACGCGCATGACAGCGGATCTCCATAGGCTGGCGCTTGAGGACCGGCGAAGCCGGTCAGGGATCGCGGTCGCGCCCCGACCACGGTTACGCGCTGGGCGGCGAGCACTCGATGTCGGAGACCTTCGTGCCTACCGCGGGCTTCTGATCGGGTGTGGAGGCCGCGCGCTCGTCGAGCCCACGGGCGGTGTGGATGCGCAGCAGCCCTTCGATGCCACGCAGCAGGGTCTCGCCGGCCAGGACGGGATCGCCGAGGTAGCCGGCGCTCATCGCGCCGTCGCGGAGCATGACGAAGTGCCGCCCGGCGTGCTCGGCCTGCGCGGCGGTGATGTCGGCGAACAGCCCGGTGATCGTCTGCAGGAACCACTGGCGGTGTTGTACGACGGCGCGGTGGACCGGGTGGTCGGGATCGGGGAATTCCGCTGCCGCGTTGAGGAAGGCGCATCCGCGGTAGCCGGGTGAGCGGATCTGCTCGACCAGGGACGCACCGATGCCCCGCAGAATGCCGTCGGTCGGCATGTCCGCGGCGATCAGGGAGCCGATCTGGGTGCGGATCGCCTGGTCGACGCTCCCTATGTAGGCGACAGCGAGGTCTTCTTTGCTGCGGAAGTGGCGGTAGAAGGTGGCGTTGGTGACCTTCGACTCGGCGACCAGACGGTCGACGCCCACCGTGTGGATGCCCTCCGCGTAGAAGAGCTGCCCGGCGGTCCTCAGGAGCCGCTCCCGGGCCTCGGAGACTTTCCTGCCAGTGCCGGTGCCGGCTTCCGTCCGTGTCATACGCCCATTGTAGCGGGTAGAACGCTCTCTCTTGTTTCCGTGGAAGGAATGTGCCAGGCTGCACGCAAGAAGGATCGTTCTCTCTACCTCTTAGTCATTGGAGAAGCCATGGCATCCGCCGCCTCCGCCGAGCACGTCGGCGCCACGCCCGCCCTGCGCCGGCTGTACGTCATCCGCTTCGTCTTCGCCGTTGCGTGGGCGGTGCTCCTGCTGGTGTCCGGCTCGGACCTCAACCTCGCGGCCAAGCTGCTGCTCTTCCTCTATCCGGCCTTCGACGTGGTCGCGGCCGTAGTCGATGCCAGGTCGGCGCGCACCGACGGGCCGGTCAAGGGCCTGTACGCGAACATCGCCGTCAGTTCGCTCGCCGCCGTCGGCGTGGCGGTCGCCAGCGCCTCCGGCGTCGCCGACGTGCTGCGCGTGTGGGGCGCGTGGGCGGTCGTCTCCGGACTGGTCCAGCTCCTCGTAGGCGTCGCGCGCCGGCCGATGGGTGGCCAGTGGGCCATGATCGTCAGCGGCGGCATCTCGGTCCTGGCCGGCGCGACCTTCATCCGCAGCGCTTCACAGGACGACCCGTCGCTGACCACCCTCGCCGGCTACGCCACGCTCGGAGGGATCTTCTTCCTCGTCTCGGCGCTCCGCCTGTCCCGCTCGCCCCGCAGGGGCTGACCGCCGGCGACCGAAGATAGCTGCGAGCGGACGCGGCACTGAGCCGAGACGTGCCCGACAGGTCCGGCTCAGCGACAGACCGGTGCGGCGGATGGTTGTTCGGGGCCACGAGGCCGCCGAACCCCGGAGTCTGAGAGACCGCCGGACCGGGGCCACTCGGTCCGGCTGGCCCAGCAAGCGGTGGAGCCTGGCGTCGATCGCCACCACCGGGTGATGCGGTCGTCGAGGAGGCCGAGCAGGAACGGAATGACCTCGGCCAGGTCACCGCCGACGGCCCACAGGGCGGCGACGGCGACAGGCCGTACGCTGGAACACCGCCTCTTCGCCAGTCCCAGTCGCCTATCGGTCGACGTGCTCCCTCCCCGGCATCACCGCCGATGCGGAGAGCCGCTGGTGGTGTCGTACCGCGACAGTAGTGGTGTGTGGGAGGGCGACCTGTCGGCCTGGCATGACCGGTCGGACGGGAACACTGCGGATCAGCCGGACGCGAGGCGTGGATCCTTGCGGACTATTCGTGCCGGCCGAGGGGAAGGAGGCCCGACCCGTCTCCCAGGTGGCACGGGTGACGGTGGCCAACCTCCATGCCCATCCGCGAGGTTGTTCGGTTGGGCCCGTACGGAATCCTGCGCTGCGACTCCGCCCAATGACCGCCCGGGAGTTCGTACACCACCTCGTCACACGACCTGTTCGTTGTGACGAGCCCCGGGCGGTGAGCGCGTCGTCACTTGCGACGGCGCTGCCACCAGCGCCGAGGGCTCTCCTCCTCGGCGCGGGACTCGGCCTCGGCCGCCGCCTTGAGCTTCGCGGCCATCGCGACCACGCGCTCGGCCTGGATGCGGGCGGCAGTACGGGTGGTGTCATTGACGGGGTTGCTGCCCTGACCGTCCGCGTGGGAGGTGCCGTAGGGGTTGCCGTCTACGAACTTGGCAGGGTCCGTAAAGCCCGGGGTGACGACGATGCCACCGAAGTGGTGGACCGAGTTGTACAGGGCGAGCAGGGTCGACTCGTGGCCGGCGTGAGCCGTGGCGGTGGAGACGAAGCCGCTGTAGACCTTGTCGGCGAGCCGGCCCTCGGCCCAGAGTCCACCGAGGGTGTCGATGAACTGCTTCAGCTGGGAGGCGACGTTGCCGAAGCGGGTGGGGGTGCCGAAGATGACAGCGTCTGCCCATTCGACGTCCGCTGGGGTGGCCTCGGGAACGTTCGCGGTGGCGGTCTGATTGGCGGCCCAGGCGGAGTTGGAGTCGATGGCAGCCTGGGGGGCCAGCTCGCCCGCCTTGACCAGACGGACCTCGGCGCCGGCCTTGACGCCGGCGTCGCGCAACTCGTTGGCGATCTCCGCGATGGTGCCGGTGGAGGAGTAATAGACGATGGCGAGCTTCACGGGGGTGGTCATGATTGCGATCTCCGTTCGCGGCTGACGGGTGCGGCGTGGCAACTAGACGACCGGTCGCCTACTTCAAAGTAGACGACCGGTCGGGAAGTGTCAAAGGGGCGTTGGAGCGCTGTCCGCCGGAGGACACATGTGCCCAACGGCGCACCCGCCCGAGCACGCAGGCAAGCGGTTCGGCTCAGGGCCGGCAACGGCTTCAGGACGGCATCGATGCCCGGGCCTGCCTGACGGCCTCACCCACTTCCCCGCCACCGAGCTGGCCACCGGAGACCAGACCTGACCGAGAACACCTGACGACACGGTCCGACTGCCTGATCACGCCGGGGTCGGATCCGCCAGGAGGCTGCGGCTCTCACGTGGAAGAGAACCGGTCGTGGCATCTTGCTTCCTTTGGTCGAAGGCGTCGTCGGCGTACTCGGCCATGGGGCGACCAGCCCGTTGTCCGCGTTGTCGACGAGGATGTCGAGGCCACCGAGCCGGCCGCAGTGGTCGCCACCGTCGACCGTACGGCGGCCCGGTCGGCGGCGTCGGCCCGTATGGCCACCGCCCTGCCACCAGCTGCCGCCACATGAGCGACCAGTGCCCCCGCCTTGCCCTTCGCCGAAACCTGAGTGAAGGCCACCGCGGCGCCATCGGCGGCCAGTCGGCGCACCACGTCCGCGTGATGCCACGAGAGGCGTCGCCTTCGCCACTGTCCTCACTGAGGCCGCTGTGGCGCAGTTCCCGGCTGACGTGCCAGGTCACGCCGACGCCTCGACCAAGGGAGGAACAGCGCCAGGGCACGTGGCCGGGACCCGGACCACGCAAACACGGTGGGCGTGTCACATGTGGCGGGCCATGTTCCGGAGGCCTCCCGTCACATCAGCTCTTCTCGTTTGGCGGGCCATGTTCCGGAGGCCTCCCGTCACATCAGCTCTTCTCGTTTGGCGGGCCATGTTCGGAAGGCCGCCCGTCACATCAGCTCTTCTCGTTGCGTCGGCGGGCCCGGTAGGCGGCGGCCTTGACCCTGTTGCCGCACGTCTCCATGGCGCACCACTCTCGCCGGCGGCCGCGCGAGCGGTCGAGGTAAGTCTGGGTGCACTCGGGGCGGGAGCACTCGCGAAGAAGATCGGCCTCGGCTCCACCCAGTACCTCCACCGCCTCGCGGGCCAGGACCGCGAGCCCCTGAGAGACGGAACCTGTCCGGAGCGCGCCCTCATCGCCGAGTTGGACCTGTACGGGCAGTCCGGCTGCGTGCCGGTTCACCTCGGCGAGCGCGTCGGCGGGCAGCGGTTCCCTCGCGAGGGCGGCCGCCGTCACCGAGTAGAGGGCCTCACGGAGCCCCACGGCGGTGGCGAGGTCGGTCTGATCGGCTCCGGGAGCCACGTCCATCATTCCCGACTCGACGAACCAGTCGTCGAGTGCTTGTGGGCGTGCGAGCATCTCCATCGGTCCCGCGCCGCGGCGCGCACGCAGCGTTCCGACAAAGTCGAGGAAGAGCGTCCCGCAAGGAAAGGCATGCACGTCACCACTCTAACCGGTGACCGCTGATCATACAATGTCCCTGATCGCACACTCATCCACCGTCGGCCAGGGGTTCAGAACGACGGTGGCCAGACGCAGAGCAGCGCGCAGCTCCCTCACCAGCAGCACCTGACAGCCTCCAGCCGAGCGGTGCCATCCGTGCGGCCCTCCGTCGGCAGACGACCAGGACAGCAGCGTCTCGCCCGGCGGCAATGCGGGGGCGAGCGGGTCCGCAGGTCGACGGATGTACTCCTCCTACGAGGCCTCCAC
This sequence comes from Streptomyces sp. NPDC086077, assembly GCF_040686175.1. NCBI lineage: Bacteria > Bacillati > Actinomycetota > Actinomycetes > Kitasatosporales > Streptomycetaceae > Streptomyces > Streptomyces sp. NPDC086077. The sequence continues at coordinate 8,129 of NZ_JBFBJT010000154.1, forward strand.
TGGCGCGGTGGCTCGCAGACCGCTGCGGCGCTCTCGTCGCCGCGCAGGGCACACAGCGCCGACGGCCCACTGCCGCCGCTGTCCGCGGGAACCGTGGGACAGGAAAGGCACTGACATGCACAAGCACGTAGGGGCGGGAATGGTCGCGCATGTCGCCGCGGCGGCGGCGACACTGAATCGGGTGTCGCCACCGCCGCGGCGACACCCGCAGGCCCCGGCTGAGCGGGACAACCCTTTCGCAGGCGACGGTCGGCGGCCAGGACCACATCCTGCGTCAGATCACCATCGGCCGGTCAGAGCACCGGCTGGCACTTCCGCTACGGCACGCTGTACGGCTACATCGAGAAGGGACGCTCAGCCATTTCGACTCCACCCGCTCGTCCGACGGGGTGTGCACGGCAGGCCAGTCGCTGAGCGAACCCTCCGGCACCCAGCACGTGCACATCGGGCGCAACCTCGGCACGAGGCCAGTCGTCCTGGACGTGCTGTACGTACTCCCCCACCGCGCGCCGCCGGCGAAGGATGCCCCCACCCCGGTGACTTCCTGTACAAGCCCGTTCGCCGTGGGCGATGAGTGAGGCCAGCCGGTGTCCGAACGACGCGGCCATGGCCGTCGACGTCGGAACGGCTGGGCGCGGCGGCTGGAATCCGCACGACGTCGCTCCTTCACCGGTGAAGAACCGAGGGCGCCCCTGCCTCAACGACGAGGACGCCGACGGCGAAAGCCTCGGCCCTGGCCGCCGGCACGGCAGGACTCAGGCCGTCCGCTGCGCCGTCGCGGCGGCGTTGTGGCGGTTTACGTTGACCGTCAGCCGTCGTACGAGGTCCTGAATGGTGGCGATCTCCTCGGGCGTGAGCCCTACGGCGTCCCCGATAGCGGGCGGAACGCTGGAGAGGTGCCGGTGCACCGCGAGGCCCTCCTCGGTGAGCGTGACCTGAACCACCCGCTCGTCATCGGCCCGGCGCTCCCGCTTGAGCAGCCCGTTCGCCTCCAGGCGCTTGATCAGCGGGGTGACGGTGCCGTAGTCCAACTGGAGCATGGCGACCAGATCCTTGACGGACACCGTGTGGTGCTCACCGAGGGCGACCAGGACCAGATACTGCGGATAGGTCAGGCCCAGCGGATCGAGCAGAGGTCGATAGGCGCCGGTGATCGCGCGCGAGGCCGCGTACAAGGTGAAGCACAGGTGCTTGTCCAGCATGGGCTGGAAATCGGTCGGCTCGGGCGCGTTCGCGTCGTCACTCATCTGTCGGTCCTCGTCTCCCAGGTCGGCGGGCCGCCTCTCCGGATGCTGGCAATTCGGACATTGCCGCATCTTCCAGGGAACACTATACACTAGCCTACGCTTAACTTGTGCGCGAGACAATCGTGCACTAGCTTTCTTCCTGTCGCCGCCGTTCCGAGGCGCGGCAAACTCGAGGCTTCCCCCAGCACACGCTTCCGTCCGTCTTGAAGGAGATCCGCCATGAACGTCTCGTCCGTCTTCCGTCCCACCCGCAAGCGTGTCGCCGTCGTGGGCGCCCTGACGGCAGTGGCCGCGCTCGGCCTGACCGCCACGGCCCCCGCGGACGCGACGACCGGGCACCGCGCCCCGGAGAAGAAGCCGACGGTCGTCCTGGTGCACGGCGCGTTCGCCGACTCCTCCAGTTGGAACGGCGTCATCAAGCGCCTGAAGCAGGACGGCTATCCCGTGGTCGCCCCGGCCAACCCGCTGCGCGGCCTCAAGAGCGACGCGGACTACCTCAAGAGCTTCCTCAAGAGCGTGCAGGGCCCCGTCGTGCTGGCCGGCCATTCCTACGGCGGTGCGGTGGTCAGCGAGGCCGCCGAGGGCGAGCCGAACGTCAAGGCTCTGGTCTACATCGCCGCCTTCGCCCCCGAGAGGGGCGAGACCGCTCTGGAACTGTCCAACAAGTACCCGGGCAGCACGCTCGGCCCGACCCTGAACTCCGTGCCCTTCACGCTGCCCGGCGGCGGGACCGGCAGCGACCTCTACATCAAGGCCGACAAGTTCCACCACCAGTTCGCGGCCGACGTCCCCACCCGGGTCAGCGACCTGATGGCCGCGACGCAGCGCCCCGTGGCCGCCTCCGCCCTCGAGGAGCAGGCCACCCGCGCCGCCTGGAAGACCATCCCGTCGTGGAACCTGATCACCACCCAGGACCTCAACATCCCGGCCGCCGCACAGCGGTTCATGGCTCAGCGGGCGCACTCCCACACCACGGAGATCAAGGCCTCCCACGCCGTGTCGGTCTCCCGCCCCGACACGGTGACCCGCATGATCGAGCAGGCCGCACGCTCCACCGCCGGTCACTGAGGCCGTCGCAGGGCGTCGCGGAGATCGGGACCGACCGGTGCGACACCCGACGGCGGGGCGGTTCGCTCTCGCGCCTCCGCTCGCCTGCTGACCGGGAATGGTCGCGGGCCCGGAGGCCACTCGGGGGGCGCGTCGGCGGCCCGCGCAGGGCCGACCGGCGTCGTCCGAGCCGTCAGGCGGCCGGTCGGTCCGCCCACGCCCGCTCCAGCGCCTGGACGAACATCTCGGGCGACTGGACACCGCTCACGCCGTAGCGCCGCTCCAGCACGAAGAAGGGCACGCCGCCCGCGCCCAGTTCCGCGGCGAGTCGCTCGTCGGAGCGCACTCCCTCGGCGAACGCCTCCGGATCGTCGAGCACCTTTCGCACGTCCGCCTCGCCCAGCCCCGCCTCCACCGCCAGACCCACCAGGGTCTCCCGGTCGTAGACCGAGGCCTCCTCCGCGAAGTTGGTCCGGAAGGCGAGGTCCAGGAACTCGCCCTGCAGTCCTCGGGTACCGGCGAAGTGTGAGAGGCGGTGCACGTCAAAGGTGTTTCCGAAGACACGTCCGCCGATGCGGAACTCCAGCCCCACGGCGTTCGCCATGGCCGCGGCCTGTTCCTCCCGCGCGACCTGCTGCTCCCGGGTCCGGCCGTACTGCGCCGCGACCGCGTCGATGATCGGCACCGTGCCGTTCTCGGCCCCGGGATTGAGCTCGAAGGACCGGTGCACGACCTCCACCTGGTCACGGTGCGCGAAGACGGCAAGCGCCTTGCGGAAGTGTTCCCTGCCGACGTAGCACCACGGGCAGGCGACATCGGTCCACATCTCGACACGCATCATCTGGTCTCTCCCTCTGCACGGAGGCGGCGGGCTTCCGGTGCCCGGCGCGGAATGACAAGGACGCCCGCCCAACTCGATGACAGTGAGTGACGACCTGCTGTCGGTTGACTCACCGGCGCCTCCCTTTCGAGAATAGACGACCGACCGTCTTTCAACAACGTGACTGGTCACGAGCACCACCACCGGTAAGTCGCTCGGCACGACAAGGGGTGCCTGAAGCTCCGTGCTTCCGGCACCCCTTCTCCTCATCGGTACAGTTCCCGACAGCGAGGCCCGAGGGCCCACTCGGTGCCGCGGCGGGGATGGGCGCCGGTTACGGTCTGCCGCACGCTGTTGCCGTATGCGTCGATCGCGGTGACCCTCAGGGTGACGAGGGCGTCCCGGTGCAGACGGGCCGACCGCTCCACCACGGTGGTGCATCGGCTGTCGTGCCCCTGCCACGTGGTGCCCGCAACGCTCCAGGTGCGCCCTTCGTCGTAGGACGCAGCCACCTTTGGCGACACGTCACGCGGGGCGGCCATGCCGTCCTGCATACGGACGCTGAGTCCGACGCCGTGCGTGCTGGCCGGGCTGACCGCGTTCTGCGCGTCGACCGGCACGTCGTAGTCGACCTGGAGCAGCGGCAGGAAAGCCGATCCGGCCGAGGCGCCGGAGCGGAACGTCCACGACGTGTGGGTGCCGGCGCCGAAGTGCCCCTGGTCCGTGACGCGCTTCGTCGTCAGGTCCATTCGTGTCGGCCTCGTCCGCGGGGACCGCGAAGTCGCCCCATGCGCCGGTCTAGGACCGCGCCACCTGCCGGCCGTTCTGGTACGGCAGCGCTGTCGCCGTGTTGTCGCCGCCGCCGCCGAAGTCGCCGTATTCGGCGCTAGACCAGTGGCCCGTGACGGAGTCCATGACGCGCGTCTGGTCCGGCTCACTCTGCAGCCGCTCGGGATCGACGACACCGCGTCGTTCGTCTCCTCCATGCTGACCGAACAGAACGTCTCGGCCGAGTTCGCGGCCTTTCTGCACGCGCGGACCGAAGGCGTACCGCTCGCCCTGGAGGAGTCCGTACGGTTGCTGCACGACCGGGGCGACGTCATCCGCCGGGGCGACGGCTGGGCGCGGCGGCGGCTGACCGACATCGAGGTGCCCCCCACCACCCGGGACGCCGTACTCGAACGCTTCGGGCGGCTCGGGCCCGACACACGGACGGTCCTCTACGCCATGGCGGTGCTCGGAGGACCCGCCGACCATGCGACCGTGAGGGCGGTCGCCGGTCTGCCCGAGGAACGGGCCGCGGACCGGATGGCCGATGCGCTGGCGTGCGGCCTGCTCCGTGAGCACGGGCGGGGGCAGTGGTCGTTCCGCCACTCCCTGGTGTGCCGGGCGGTGTACGAGGCCGCCCCCGCGCAGGAACGACGCCTCATGCACCTGCGGGCCGGCCGGGTGCTGGAAGGGGCGCCACTGACTCCGGTGGCGCAGTTGGCCCGGCACTTCCGGCTGGCGGGCGACGTTCAGGCGTCGATCCGGTTCACCGAGCAGGCGGCCGGCCTCGCGGCGCAGACCGGGGACGTGGCCACCTCGTCCTTGCTGCTGCACGCCCTGGTCACCACCACGGCAGTGCCGGTCGAGACGCTGGTGCGGCTGGTGATGAAGATCCAGTTCCAGTCACTGCCCGGCTCCGATCCCTACTCGGAAATCATCGCGTCCCTGCGGTCGGCCCTGCGGACGCCCTCCCTGACGCCGGAGCAGGAAGGGCTGATCCGCTTCCAGACGGGGCGGGTGCTGATGGTGTCGGGAAGCCTGGACGCGGGCCGCCTCGAACTGTCGAAGGCGGTGCCCGCTCTCGCGCCGGACTCGCTCGAGGCCGCGCGCACTCGCATCCTGCTGGGCATTCCCCTCGGGAACGCGCAGCCCGCCTCGGAGCATCTGCGCTGGCTCAGCGGGGCGTTCACGGTGGCACCGTCCCTCGCCCGGCACGAGCGGCTGCGCCTGACGCTGGGGCGCGCCTCCGCGCTGCTGCTGCTGGGGGAGGACGCCGGGTGGGCGCAGGCCCGGCGGATCCCGGACGACCCCGCCGACGCGCAGGAGGCGGCGATCGCCGCAATAGGCCACGTCAACGTCGGTGAGTCGGCGATGTGATGGGGGCGCATGGACGAGGCCAGGGCGCGGCTGGCCACCGCCCAGGCGCTCGCCGAGCGCCACGACCTGGTGGACTATCTCGACAGCGTCGCCTCCAGCAAGGCCCACCTCGACTGGTTCACCGGCGCCTGGGCGGGGCTCGCCGAGCGTGCGGCCCGTCTGCTGGACGACGAGGACCGGGTGCGGTTGAAGGACCGTTGTGAGGCGGCCCCCTCCCCCTGATCGACGAAGGGCTGCTCGACTGGGGGCTGTTCGACCTGGCCCGGCTGACGACCCTGGCCAGGAAGGGCAAGGTCGGCCAGGTCCCGGTGCTCGTCACCTACACCGACGCGGGCGGCGCCACCGACGTGGTCAGCGAACGCGGCGACGAGGGTGTCGAACGAGTCCGGGAGCTCAGGGCGACGGTGCGCACGCCGTCTCCCAGGGTCGCGCCCTCAGCCTATCCCCACGTCACTTCGCGTGAACGTCATCTCGTCTCCCTTTCCAGGTCAGTCAGAGGTACGGGGGGCCGCGGGTCCCGCGTGACGGTCGCCGCGGGCCCCCACTGGCGGCGACCGTGCTCCTTAAGCCCGACGCGTCTTCCGACGGGCCGCCGTTCACTCGGCCAAGCGGCGGCCGAGGTCGAGCTCCACGCCGTCGGGGCGCTGGAGGCCGCGCTCGAACAGCGAACGGACGCGATGGGCGTTCTCGGGGCGTCCGGAGGTCTGGAAGAAGGCCTGCAGGCTGGCACCGTACGACTCGTCCGTCGGCAGGGACTCGACGTCCACCAAGGACTTGGTCCGGGCGACGGCGACCTTGTCGAAGGCCGCGACGCGTCTGGCGAAGCCGTCGACGAACTGCTCCAGTTCATCCTCGGCCACCACGCGGTTCACATAGCCGTACGCCGCGGCGAGATCGGCGGGGAAGTCGTCGGCGCCCAGCAGGATCTCCAGAGCCCGCCCCCGCCCCAGGAGGCGAGGGAGCCGGCCGGTGGGGTTGCCGCCCGGGACCGATCCGACGCCCACCTCGAACTGTCCGAGGATGGCCCCCGGACCGGCGAAACGGATGTCCGTCGCCAGGACGAACTCGCTTCCGGCCCCACGAGCACGACCGTTGATCTCGGTGATGGTGGCGGCGGGGACCTTGGCGAGCCGGTACAGGTTGTCCGCGAACGGGTGGAGTCCGGAGGGGGCGGGCTTCATGGCGGCGACACGGGACCGGTCGGACTGCATGTCCCAGTGCGCCATGAAGAAGTCGGGATTGGCGCTGCGGAAGACGACGGCCGTCAGGTCAGGCGCCTCCTCGATGCGGGTGATCAGCGCGGCGAGCTGCTCGATGGTGTCCGGGTCGATCAGATTGATCTCGCCGTTGGAGAAGGTCACCCGCCAGTACGAGGGGCTGATCTCTTCGACGGCGAACTGGTCGGGGGAGCTCATGAGGATCTCCTGGTGATTGCGCGGGCCGGTGGCACGCGGGTCGGTGACTTGCGGAAGGGTCCGAAGCGGCTCCTGCAGTGACTCCCGGGCCGGCAGCGCGGTCGGCCCGGCCGGGCCGCACACGCGGGTAGCGGTCACTGGGCAGCTGGAACCTGCTTTCCAATCTAGCACCTGAATTGGAAACTACGTCTCAGAGGTAGACTGGCGCCATGCCGAGGAGAAGCCATGAGCCAGCCGCACGAGAGACACGTTGCTCCATCGGCCGCGCCCTGGAGATCATCGGTGACCGCTGGAACCTGCTGATATTGCGCGAGGCACTCAACGGAGAGACCCGCTACTCGGAGTTCAGGGACCGGCTGCACGTGGCGAGCGATGTCCTCACCCAGCGGCTCGGCGTCCTGGTGGAGGGCGGGGTGCTGGAGAAGCGGCCCTACCGCGAGGCGGGAGCCCGGTCCCGGATGGCCTACCACCTGACCCCCGCCGGACGGGAACTCGTAGTGCTCTTCGGCGCCCTGCAGCAGTGGGGTGATCAGCACTGTCCGCACCCCGACGGCCCGTTGGTACGCCGGGGCAGCCGGACGAGCGGACACACCCTGCGGGTCGCCTTCGTGGACGAGCAGGGCAAAGAGGCGCCGCTCGACGACGTCGACCTCGGCGCACCGGTCACGGACGGCTCAGCCCGACCCGTCGCCTGACTCCCGGAACCGGGTCGGCCCCGCCCCCTGTACCGAAGCGGTGACCGACGCGCGGGCACCAAGGCTGACGGCGCCGCCCGTCCTCGCGCGGCATCAGCGGTGACACCGGTTGCCACCCGCCCTCGGCTCTCAGGCCCGGTGGCGTCCTTCGCGACTCGCGGGTGGGGGCGGGGCCACGTGCCGCGGTCCCGCCCCTGCCTGGAAAGCGTCCCTCCGCCAATGCAGCCCGAAAGCGCGGACGAGGGTCTGGAAGACACTGTTGCCGTCGTCGTCCCGGGCGCCGACCCGCACGGTGACGACCGTCGCCTGCTTCGGCGCCCGCGGCGTCGTCCGCCATCCGTCGCCCCGGCGGTCGAGACCGGCACGCCGCCAGGTCGCACCGTCGTCGTACGAGAGCTCGACGAGACGGCTTTCCGACGGCGCTGGTCACGCCGGGAAGGTGCGAGGCGGTCACCGTCAGCCGGCCGTGGCGGTCGGCGCGACCCGCCAGGTCGGTGCGCACGCCGTGGTCCAGCTGGATCAGCGGCAGCGTCGTGTCCGTGCCGGTCTCCTGCGAGGTGAAGTTCCACTCGGTCAGGGTGTGCCGCGAGTGGGGACTGGCCCACTTCGCCCGGTCGTTCTCGACCACGAGCCGGTACGGCAGTCGCTGCGGGGCCAGCCCGGACAGCAGCGGCTTCTCGTCGTTGTCCTGGCCCAACTGCCGGTCTCCCTGATACAGGGTCACCAGGTCCTTGACGCCGAAGTTGCCGTGGGCGTCTCGGCGGCGGAGAGGACGCCTGGCGCTCCGGGCAGTCGGTTACGACATGGGGGCGGTCCCGTCCTCCGTCTGGCAGACGCGAGGACAGGACCGCCGAGGGCAGTACAGAGACAAGCCAGGGGGACTGGTCGTCTGCAGGACAGCGGCCGCCCGATCATCGGGACGGCCGTTCCGCCCTCGCCGACCGCGCGGGCAGGCAGGCAGGCAGGCAGCGGGCACCCTTCATCCAGGACAACGAAGCGCACGCTCGCGAGGTTCACGCCCGTTCCTGAGCGGGCGCCGGGCAAGGACGCCGCTCCGTCGGGGCCTGCGGCCCGCCCTGCCGCCGGCCGGCGAGGGCCGTGCCCGAGGTCGGCGGCACGGTCGGCGACATCGAGTCGCTGCCGTTCCTGGAGACCGTCCGCCAGGTCCGCCACGAGGTCGGCCGGGACAACG
>NZ_JBFBJT010000155.1:0-16560 GCF_040686175.1 Streptomyces sp. NPDC086077
GATCAACGTCCCGAGATCATCACTCGAACCCCGCGAATCACGCATCAACGACGACAGCGTCTGCGCACCCATGTCGAACTTCATACCGAACCCGCCTCCCCCGTCCGCGTTCTGACTTGGCGGTGTCTTTCTGTGCCCACCAGGTTCATCCAACACCGATCGCACCTGCAACCGCGTTGCGTCGCAACCCAGCTACAGGACGGTTCGAGAGGTCCGCCGGAGTGGGCCCGGAATGGCGCTCGGCGCCCGAAGGTCACGATTGGGTTTCGATAGGCGTCACCCCTTGCCACCCCTGGATGTAATCGATTCCAATCACCTCTACACCCATCGATGTAATCGATTCCATGAGGTATGAGGAGGTGGACCGGCGATGGCGAGCATCAAGGACGTCGCCGCCGCGGCAGGCGTTTCCGTCGCCACGGTCTCGCGTGTGCTGAACGATCATCCGTCGGTCAGCGCGGACGCGCGCACGCGTGTGCTGGCCGCCGTCGACACGCTGGGCTACCGCCCGAACGCCGTCGCCCGGTCCCTGCGCACCGACCAGACCCACACCCTCGGCCTGGTCATCAGCGACGTGATGAACCCGTACTTCACCGAGCTGGCCCGCTCCGTCGAGGAGGAGGCCCGGGCGCTGGGCTACAGCGTGATCATCGGCAACGCCGACGAGCGGCCCGACCTCCAGGACCACCACGTACGGAACCTGCTGGACCGCCGCATCGACGGCCTCCTCGTCTCCCCCACCGACGGCGGCTCGCCGCTGATGCTGGACGCCGTGCGCGCGGGGACCCCGATGGTCTTCGTGGACCGGTGGATCCCGGGCGTCGACGTGCCCGTGGTGCGGGCGGACGGGCGGGCCGCCGTGCGCGACCTCGTCGCCCACCTGTACGGCCTCGGGCACCGGCGGCTCGCGATCATCGCGGGGCCGGCGGCCACCACGACCGGGCGGGAGCGCGTGGACGCCTTCCGGGAGGCTCTCGGCGCGTACGGCCTTGATCTCCCGGAGGCCTACATAGGGCAGGGCGACTTCCAGGCCGACAGCGGGCGCCGGGTCACCGAGGGCTTCCTCGACCTGCCCGAGCCGCCCGAGGTCGTCTTCGCGGCCGACAACCTGATGGCCCTGGGCGCGCTGGACGCCGTACGCGCGCGTGGGCTGCGGGTTCCCGACGACATCGCGCTCGCCGCCTTCGACGACATCCGGTGGTTCGTGCACACCGATCCGCCGATCACCGCCGTCGCCCAGCCCACCGGCGATCTGGGGCGTGCCGCCGTGCGCGCGCTGGTCGCCCGGATCGAGGGGCGGCCGGGCGAGTCCGTCACCCTCCCCGCCAATCTCGTCGTACGCCGGTCGTGCGGCGCGCCGGGCGGCGGTCCGCAGTCCCCCACCTGACCTTCCCCTCCCCCACAGACAGTCCCCCCACAGTCCCCGTACGAAGGAGTACGTCGTGAGCGACCCGGACGAGTTGCTGCGTATCGAGGGCATCCGCAAAACCTTCCCCGGCGTGGTCGCGCTCGACGGCGTGGACTTCGATCTGCGCCGCGGGGAGGTGCATGTGCTGCTCGGTGAGAACGGCGCCGGCAAGAGCACGCTGATCAAGATGCTCTCCGGTGCCTACACGCCCGACGCCGGGCGGATCCTCGTAGGTGGTGAGGAGGTGCGCATCAACGGTGCGCAGGACTCCGAGCGCCTCGGGATCGCCACCATCTACCAGGAGTTCAACCTCGTTCCCGACCTGTCCGTCGCCGAGAACATCTTTCTCGGGCGGCAGCCCCGGCGCTTCGGGGTGATCGACCGGAAGCGGATGGAGGCGGACGCCGAGGAGCTGCTCGCACGCGTGGGCGTGCGGGTCTCCCCCCGCGCGCGTGTGCGGGAACTCGGCATCGCCCGGCTGCAGATGGTCGAGATCGCCAAGGCGCTCAGTCTCGACGCGCGGGTGTTGATCATGGACGAGCCGACCGCCGTCCTGACCACCGAGGAGGTGGAGAAGCTGTTCGCCATCGTGCGGCAGCTGCGCGCGGACGGCGTCGGGGTCGTGTTCATCACGCACCACCTGGAGGAGATCGCCGCTCTCGGGGACCGCGTGACGGTGATCCGTGACGGGAAGAGCGTCGGGCAGGTGCCCGCCTCCACCGGTGAGGACGAGCTCGTGCGCCTCATGGTGGGGCGGTCGATCGAGCAGCAGTACCCGCGGGAGCGGGCCGACGCCGGCGCCGCGCTGCTGACCGTCGAGGGGCTCACCCGGGACGGCGTCTTCCACGACGTGAGCTTCGAGGTGCGGGCCGGTGAGGTCGTCGGGATCGCGGGGCTCGTCGGGGCGGGCCGTACGGAGGTCGTACGGGCCGTGTTCGGGGCCGATCCCTACGACAAGGGGGCCGTGAAGGTCGCCGGTACGGCCGTGCGGCGCCATGACGTGGGCGCCGCCATGGCCGCCGGGATCGGGCTCGTGCCCGAGGACCGCAAAGGTCAGGGGCTCGTGCTGGACGCCTCCGTGGAGGAGAACCTCGGGCTCGTGACCCTGCGGTCGGCCACCCGGGCCGGGCTGGTCGACCTCAAGGGGCAGCACGAATCCGCCACGCGGATCGCCCGGCAGCTCGGGGTGCGCATGGCAGGGCTCGGGCAGCATGTGCGGACCCTGTCCGGTGGCAACCAGCAGAAGGTCGTCATCGGCAAATGGCTGCTGGCGAACACCAAGGTGCTGATCCTCGACGAGCCGACGCGCGGGATCGACGTCGGCGCCAAGGTCGAGATCTACCAGCTCATCAACGAACTGACGGCCGCCGGCGCCGCCGTCCTGATGATCTCCAGCGATCTGCCCGAGGTGCTCGGCATGAGCGACCGGGTGCTGGTGATGGCGCAGGGGCGGATCGCCGGCGAACTCCCCGCCGGCGAGGCGACCCAGGACACCGTGATGGCGCTCGCCGTCAGTACCCCCGGCAATGCCGTCACCGACACCGACACAGACGGCGACACCGACACTCATGGAACGGAGGCCTCCCGTGGCCACTGACACGCTCAAGAGCTCCGCGGGCGCGGGCGGCGCCTCCGGCCCCGGCGGACTGCGCCGGCTGCTGCTCGACAACGGGGCGCTCACCGCGCTCATCGTCCTCGTGATCGCGCTGTCGGCGCTGTCCGGGGACTTCCTGACCGCCGACAACCTGCTCAACATCGGCGTCCAGGCCGCCGTCACCGCGATCCTCGCCTTCGGCGTCACGTTCGTGATCGTCTCGGCGGGCATCGACCTGTCCGTGGGGTCGGTGGCGGCGCTGTCGGCCACCGTGCTGGCGTGGAGCGCCACCAGCGAGGGCGTGCCCGTCGTGCTGGCGGTCCTCCTCGCGGTGGCCACGGGCATCGCCTGTGGTCTCGTCAACGGCTTCCTGATCTCGTACGGCAAGCTGCCGCCGTTCATCGCGACGCTCGCCATGCTGTCCGTGGCGCGCGGCCTGTCGCTGGTCATCTCGCAGGGCTCGCCCATCGCCTTCCCGGACTCGATCTCGCACCTCGGTGACACGCTCGGCGGAGGCTGCCGGTGCCCGTGCTGGTGATGATCGTCATGGGTCTGATCACGGCGTTCGTGCTCGGCCGGACGTACCTCGGGCGGTCCATGTACGCGATCGGCGGCAACGAGGAGGCGGCCCGGCTGTCGGGACTGCGGGTGAAGAAGCAGAAGCTCGCCATCTACGCGCTCTCCGGGCTGTTCGCGGCCGCCGCGGGCATCGTGCTCGCCTCCCGGCTGTCCTCCGCGCAGCCGCAGGCCGCGCAGGGGTACGAGCTGGACGCCATCGCGGCGGTCGTCATCGGCGGCGCCTCGCTCGCGGGCGGTACCGGCAAGGCGTCCGGCACGCTGATCGGCGCGCTGATCCTCGCGGTGCTGCGCAACGGCCTCAACCTCCTGTCCGTGTCGGCCTTCTGGCAGCAGGTGGTCATCGGTGTGGTGATCGCGCTGGCCGTGCTGCTCGACACAGTGCGGCGCAAGGCGGGGTCGACTCCGGTGGGTGCCGGTGGGGGCGGCGACAGGCGCAAGCAGGCGATCACCTATCTGCTCGCCGCCGTGATCGCGGTGGCGGTGGTCGCGGCGACCTCGCTGCTGCACACCGGCTCGTCCGGCACGCAGAAGAAGGTCGGGCTGTCGCTGTCCACGCTCAACAACCCCTTCTTCGTGCAGATCCGGGCGGGCGCCGAGGCCGAGGCGAAGAAGCTCGGCGTCGACCTCACCGTCACCGACGCGCAGAACGACGCCTCGCAACAGGCCAACCAGTTGCAGAACTTCACGAGCGAGGGCGTGTCCTCGATCGTCGTCAACCCGGTGGACTCGGACGCGGCCGGTCCGTCGGTTCGGGCCGCCAACAAGGCCGACATCCCCGTCGTCGCCGTCGACCGGGGCGTCAACAAGGCGAAGACGGCCGCGCTCGTCGCGTCCGACAACGTCGAGGGCGGTGAGCTGGGCGCCAAGGCGCTCGCCGAGAAGCTCGGCGGCCAGGGCACGATCGTGATCCTCCAGGGCCAGGCCGGCACCTCCGCCAGCCGGGAACGCGGCGCGGGCTTCGCCGAGGGGCTGAAGGACTACCCGGGCATCAAGGTGGTCGCCAAGCAGCCGGCCGACTTCGACCGCACCAAGGGCCTCGACGTGATGACGAACCTGCTCCAGGCGCACCCCGACGTCGACGGTGTGTTCGCGGAGAACGACGAGATGGCGCTCGGCGCGATCAAGGCGCTGGGTTCGAAGGCCGGCAAGTCGGTCCAGGTCGTCGGTTTCGACGGCACGCCGGACGGGCTGAAGGCGGTCGAGAACGGGACACTGTACGCGTCTGTGGCCCAGCAGCCGAAGGAACTCGGCCGGATCGCCGTGGACAACGCCCTGCGGGCGGCCGAGGGCGAGAAGGTGAGTGCGACGGTGAAGGTGCCGGTGAAGGTGATCACGAAGGAGAACGTGGCCGGCTTCGGCGGCTGACGGTCGCGTGCCGGGGTCGGCCCCGACCCCGGCACCCGCCGACGGCTCACGTCACTTACCAGGTACGCGTATCAGGGAGACCTTCATGTACGACTACGACCTCCTGGTCGTCGGCTCGGCCAACGCCGATCTGGTGATCGGCGTCGAGCGGCGGCCGGCGGCCGGGGAGACGGTGCTCGGGTCCGATCTGGCCGTCCACCCGGGCGGCAAGGGTGCCAACCAGGCGGTCGCGGCCGCCCGGCTGGGAGCCCGTACGGCCCTGCTGGCCCGGGTCGGTGACGACGCGTACGGCCGGCTGCTGCTCGACTCGCAGCGGGCGGCCGGGGTCGACACGGTGGGCGTGCTGGCGGGCGGTGCGCCCACCGGCGTCGCGCTGATCACCGTGGACCCGTCCGGCGACAACAGCATCGTGGTGTCGCCGGGAGCGAACGGAAGGCTCACGCCCGACGACGTACGGGCGGCGGGAAGCCTGTTCCACGCCTCGCGGGTCGTCTCGGCGCAGTTGGAGATCCCACTGGAGACGGTCGTGGAAGTGGTGCGCAGTACGGCGCCCGGCAGCCGGTTCGTGCTGAACCCCTCGCCGCCGCGACCGCTCCCGCCGGAGGTGCTGGCGGCGTGCGACCCGCTGATCGTGAACGAGCACGAGGCGAAGGTGATCCTCGGGGACGCCCTGGTCGGCGACGACCCCGCCGGCTGGGCGCGGATCCTGCTGGCGCGCGGGCCGCGCTCGGTGGTCGTGACGCTGGGGGCGGAGGGTGCGCTGGTGGCCTCCGCGCAGGGGGTTGCCCAGGTGCCCTCGGTGAAGGTCGACGCGGTCGACACCACCGGCGCGGGCGACGCCTTCACGGCGGCGCTGGCCTGGCGGCTGGGTCAGGGCGACACCCTCGCGGAGGCGGCGGTGTACGCGGCACGGGTGGGGGCGGCGGCCGTGACGAAGGCGGGGGCGCAGGAGTCGTACCCTACGCCGGAAGAGGTCGCCGCGCTATGAGGAAGGCAGGGATCCTCAACCGTCATCTCGCCGGTGCGCTGGCCGAGTTGGGGCACGGGGACGGAGTGCTGGTGTGCGACGCCGGGATGCCGATACCGGCCGGTCCACGCGTCGTCGACCTGGCCTTCCGGGCCGGGGTGCCCTCGTTCGCCGAGGTGCTGGACGGGCTGCTGGCCGAGCTGGTCGTGGAGGGCGCGACGGCGGCGACGGAGGTACGGGGGGCCAATCCGGCGGTGGCCGCGCTGCTGGACGGGTGCTTCCCGGAGCTCGGCCTCGTACCCCACGATCGGCTCAAGGAGCTGTCGGGGGGCGCGCGGCTGGTCGTACGCACCGGGGAGGCGACGCCGTACGCGAACGTGCTGCTGCGCTGCGGGGTGTTCTTCTGAGTCCCGCGAGTCCTGCCGGCTCGTAGGCACGCGTGGAGGGGGCCGGTCGACGGACCGGCCCCCTCGGCTTTCCCCTCCCGTCAGAACCCCCCGCGATCCCCCCGGATCCCCCCAGATTCCCCCCACGGAAGCTCTGACTCCAAGTACGACCCCCGACGGCCGGGGAGGGTTGCGTCCCGCGGCGGGAATTTCTTGCCGGATTTTCGCAGCGTGTCCGTGGAGCCCCGGCTTCAGCGACGCAGGGTGGTTCTCCGGTCCATGCGCGAGAGTTTCTCGGGGTTGCGCACGGCGTAGAGCCCGGTGATGAGGCCGTCGTCGATGCGCACCGCCACGACGGTGTCCAGCTCGCCGTCGAGCTGGAGGAACAGCGCCGGACGGCCGTTGACCTCCGTCGGCCGCAGCCGCGCCGGGCCCGGGACCCTGCTCATCCCGCCGATCATCAGGCGGGCCACCTTGTCGGCCCCGACGACGGGCCGCAGGATCGCCTGCTTGACTCCGCCGCCGTCGCCCACGAGGACGACGTCCGGCGCGAGGATGTCGAGCAGGCTCTGCAGATCACCGGTCTCCACCGCCCGCCGGAACGCGTCGAGCGCCTCCCGGGTCTCGGTCGGGGAGACGACCCCTCGGGGTCGCCGTGCCGCGACGTGCGCCCGTGCCCGGTGGGCGATCTGGCGGACGGTGGCAGGGGTCTTGTCGACGGCTCCGGCGATCTCGTCGTACCCGAGGTCGAAGACCTCGCGCAGCACGAACACCGCCCGCTCGGTGGGTGTCAGCGTCTCCAGCACCAGCAGCATCGCCATGGAGACGCTGTCGGCCAGTTCGACGTCCTCGGCCACGTCCGGGGTGGTCAGCAGCGGCTCGGGCAGCCAGGAGCCGACGTAGGACTCCTTGCGGCGGCCGAGGGTCCGCAGCCGGCTCAGTGACTGGCGGGTGGTGATCCGGACCAGGTACGCGCGCCGGTCCCGCACGGTGCCGAGATCGACGCCGGCCCACCGCAGCCAGGTCTCCTGAAGGACGTCCTCGGCGTCGGCGGCCGAGCCGAGCATCTCGTAGGCGACCGTGAACAGCAGATTGCGGTGGGCGACGAACGCCTCGGTGGCCGGGTCCACGCGTCCGCCGCCGGCGTGCCGCCCGGCCGTGACCCGCGTGCGGTCGCTGCCCTCGCTGTTCATCCGCTGCTCCCGCCTCTTCGCTCCTCGAAGTGCCACGCGCACAGGACGCCGGTCCCCGCGGTTCTGTGACATCGCCGCGCGGTGGCCCACGTCACACCATCGCGGCGTCACAGGGATCCGCCCGCCGGCATCTCGTGTGCGTCAGTGCGACGCCGCGAGTGAGTGAGGACGCAGTCATGGACGCCCGATTCAACCTGTTCGAGAACGAGCTCGGCGCCAAGTTCGCCAAGAGGTTCGCCAACGCCGGCCTTGTCATCCACCAGTCTGCGCTGCCGCCGGCCACGCAGGAGCTGGTGTCGCTGCGCGCCAGCCAGATCAACGGCTGCGGCTGGTGCATCGACATGCACACCAAGGAGGCCGCGGCGGCGGGTGAGAGCGCCGTCCGGCTGAACCTCGTCGCCGCCTGGCGCGAGTCCACCGTGTTCACCGAGGCCGAGCAGGCCGCGCTGGCGCTCGCCGAGGAGGGCACCCGTCTCGCCGACGCCGGCCCCGGCGTGTCCGACGAGACGTGGGACCGGGTGCGCAAGCACTACGACGACGACCAGATCGCGGCGCTGGTCGCCCTGGTCGCCCTGATCAACGCGGCCAACCGGCTCGCGGTGATCGTGCACCAGCGGGGCGGCTCCTACGAGCCCGGCATGTTCGCAGCCGCGCTCAGCTGACCCCCGGACGGCTTCGGACCGGCCCGGGCCCTGGGTTCCGGGCCGGCCGGGGTCCCGCGAGTGCGGATCGGGTCAGCCCCGCGCGCACGCGTTCACGGCATCACCTCGCGTGCGAACCTCGTCGCGGTCTCCGCCAGTACCTCACGGCCGTCCCGGGCCCACAGGGCCTCGTTGAAGAGTTCGACCTCGATCGGTCCGGTGTACCCGGCGGCCTCGACGTAGCCCTTCCACTCCCGCATGTCGATCGAGCCGTCGCCGATCTGGCCGCGGCCGGTGAGGACGCCCTGGGGCAACGGGGTGGTCCAGTCGGCGAGTTGGAAAATGTAAATGCGTCCGCCGGCCCCCGCGCGGGCGATCTGTCGCGGCGCCGCGTCGTCCCACCAGATGTGATACGTGTCCACCGCGACGCCGACCTGGTCCGCGGGGAAGCGTTCCGCGAGGTCGAGGGCCTGCGTGAGGGTCGAGACCACGCAGCGGTCGGAGGCGTACATCGGGTGGAGCGGCTCGATCGCGAGGCGGACTCCGTGCCGTTGCGCGTACGGACCGAGTTCCGCGAGCGCGTCCGCGATGCGTTCCCGTGCGCCGTGCAGGTCCTTCGAGCCCGGCGGCAGGCCGCCCGAGACCAGGACCAGCGTGTCCGTGCCGAGGGTGGCCGCCTCGTCGATCGCGCGGCGGTTGTCGGCGAGAGCGCCGGCCCGCTCCTGAGTGTCGATCGCGGTGAAGAAGCCGCCGCGGCACAGCGTCGTGACCGTCAGGCCCGCCCCTCGGACCAGCTTGGCGGTCGCCTCCACGCCGTACGACTGGACCGGCTCGCGCCACAGGCCCACCCCCGGGACCCCCGACTCCAGACACGCCGCGACAAGTTCGGGCAGGGCCAGCTGCTTCACGGTCATCTGGTTGATGCTGAAACGCTCCAATGCGGTGCTCACTGCGTCACCCCGTACAGCGCGAGCAGGTTCCTCATCCGCTCCTGAGCCCGCTTCGGGTCGGGGAACAGGCCCAACCCGTCGGCGAGTTCGTAGGCGCGGGCGAGGTGCGGGAGGGAGCGGGCCGACTGGAGACCGCCGACCATCGTGAAATGCGACTGGTGGCCGGCCAGCCAGGCCAGCAGGACCACGCCGGTCTTGTAGAAGCGGGTGGGTGCCTGGAAGAGGTGGCGGGACAGTTCGACGGTGGGGTCGAGC
Organism: Streptomyces sp. NPDC086077; assembly: GCF_040686175.1. NCBI lineage: Bacteria > Bacillati > Actinomycetota > Actinomycetes > Kitasatosporales > Streptomycetaceae > Streptomyces > Streptomyces sp. NPDC086077. The sequence goes on from NZ_JBFBJT010000155.1 coordinate 9,339, forward strand.
AGCCCGCGGAAGCCCGTCACGTCCCCGGTGTCCAGGACGCGTACCGCCTCCGCCGCCAGCGGGCCGAGCGGGTCGAAGACGCCGAGGAGGGCATGGCTGAAGCCGCGCTCGTCGCCAGCGATCAGCTCGGGGTAGTGGAAGTCGTCGCCGGTGTAGCAGCGGACGCCCTCCGGCAGCCGTCGGCGCAGGTCGGTCTCGCGCCGGGCGTCGAGCAGGGAGACCTTGATGCCGTCGACCTTGCCGGGGTCGGCGGCGATCACGTCCAGGAGCGTGCCGGTGGCCGCGTCGAGGTCCTCCGACCCCCAGTAGCCCGTCAGCGCCGGGTCGAACATCGGGCCCAGCCAGTGCAGGATCACCGGCTCGGCGGACTGGCGCAGCAGGTGGCCGTAGACCTCCAGGTAGTCCTCGGGGCCGGTCGCGGCGGCCGCGAGTGCACGCGAGGCCATGAGGACCGGCTGGGCGCCGGACCGCTCGACCAGCGCGAGCTGCTCCTCGTAGGCGGCGCGGACCTCCGCGAGGGTGCCTGAGGTGATCTGGTCCGTCCCCACTCCGCAGGCGATACGGCCGCCGACCGCCTTCGCCTCCGCCGCCGACCTGCGGATCAGCTCCGCCGCGCCCGCCCAGTCCAGGCCCATGCCCCGCTGGGCGGTGTCCATCGCCTCGGCGACGCCCAGCCCGTGCGACCACAGATGGCGGCGGAAGGCGAGGGTGGCGTCCCAGTCGATCGCGGCGGGCGAGTCCGGGGTGACGTCGGCGAACGGGTCGGCGACGACGTGTGCGGCGGCGAAGACCGTGCGGGAGGAGAGGCCCGCGCCGGGGGTGAGGGCCAGGGGTTCGGAGCGGGGCTCGTAGGTCCGCAGGTCCCCGTGGGCGTCAGGGAGTCGGATCGTCACAGCGTGATCTCCGGTACGTCGATACGGCGGCCCTCGGCCGAGGACCTCAGGCCCAGTTCGGCGAGCTGGACGCCGCGGGCGCCGGCGAGCAGGTCCCAGTGGTAGGGGGCGTCGGCGTAGACGTGGCGCAGGAACAGTTCCCACTGGGCCTTGAACCCGTTCTCGAACTCGGTGTTGTCCGGCACCTCCTGCCACTGGTCGCGGAAGGAGTAGGTGGCCGGGAGGTCCGGGTTCCAGACCGGCTTGGGGGTGGCGGCGCGGTGCTGGACGCGGCAGTCGCGCAGGCCCGCGACCGCCGAGCCCTCCGTGCCGTCCACCTGGAACTCGACCAGTTCGTCGCGGTTGACGCGCACGGTCCAGGAGGAGTTGATCTGGGCGATGGCGCCGCCGTCGAGTTCGAAGACGCCGTACGCGGCGTCGTCGGCGGTGGCGTCGTAAGGCTTGCCGTTCTCGTCGAAGCGCTGCGGGATGTGGGTGGTGGCGACGGCCTGCACGGAGGTCACCCGGCCGAAGAGCTCGTGCAGGACGTACTCCCAGTGGGGGAACATGTCGACGACGATGCCGCCGCCGTCCTCGGTGCGGTAGTTCCAGGACGGGCGCTGGGCGGACTGCCAGTCGCCCTCGAAGACCCAGTAGCCGAACTCGCCGCGCACGGACAGCACGCGGCCGAAGAAGCCGCCGTCGACGAGCCGCTTCAGCTTGAGCAGCCCGGGCAGGAACAGCTTGTCCTGGACGACGCCGTGCTTGATGCCGGCGTCCTTGGCGAGGCGGGCCAGTTCGAGGGCGCCGGCGAGTCCGGTGGCCGTCGGTTTCTCGGTGTAGACGTGCTTGCCGGCCGCGATCGCCCTCCGGAGGGCCTCCTCGCGGGCGGAGGTGACCTGGGCGTCGAAGTAGATGTCGACGGCCGGGTCGGCGAGGACCGCGTCGACGTCCGTGGAGATGTGCTCCAGGCCGTGCCGATCGGCGAGCGCCCGCAGGGCGTGCTCGCGGCGGCCGACGAGGACGGGCTCGGGCCACAGCACGGTGCCGTCGCCGAGGTCGAGACCGCCTTGTTCACGGAGGGCCAGGAGGGAGCGGACGAGGTGCTGGCGATAGCCCATGCGCCCGGTCACGCCGTTCATGGCGATGCGCACCGTCTTGCGGTTCACGTGGTTCCCTCTCGCTGTGACTAGTGGGCAGGGAGCGATACAGCAAGCGCTTTCTACACGGAGAAGCTAGCCTCTGAGCAGGGGTGGGGACAAGGGTGTGACCGTCTTGAGTCGTTCGAGGGGGCGAACAACTCAAGGCAGTGGCCGTATGGTCAACGCGGAGAATCACAGGCTGCGCTACCGGAGGACGACGAGATGACGGTGACCCTGGCGGACGTGGCTGCCCGCGCCCAGGTCTCGCCCGCGACGGTGTCGCGCGTGCTGAACGGGAACTACCCGGTGGCCGCATCCACCCGCGAGCGGGTGCTCAAGGCGGTCGACGAGCTGGACTACGTCCTCAACGGCCCCGCCAGCGCGCTCGCCGCGGCCACCTCCGACCTGGTCGGCATCCTGGTCAACGACATCGCCGACCCGTTCTTCGGGATCATGGCGAGCGCCATCCAGTCGGAGATCGGCGGGCCGGGCGGCAGAGCCGGCGGGGAGCGGCTCGCGGTCGTCTGCAACACGGGCGGCTCCCCCGAGCGCGAGCTGACGTATCTGACCCTGCTGCAGCGGCAGCGCGCCGCCGCTGTCGTGCTCACCGGCGGCGCGGTGGAGGACGCCGCACATGTGGCGGCGGTGTCGGCGAAGCTGCGCAGGCTGACCGAGGCCGGGACGCGGGTCGTGCTGTGCGGGCGGCCGCCGGCGCCGGAGACCCAGGCGGTGGCACTGACCTTCGAGAACCGCGGCGGCGGACGGCAGTTGACGGAGCACCTGATCGGCCTGGGGCACCGCCGGCTCGGCTACATCGCCGGCCCTGAGGAGCGGACCACGACCCGGCACCGGCTGGAGGGGCACCGGGCCGCGCTGGAGGCGGCGGGCATCCCGGAGGACCCGCGCTGGACCGTCCACGGTCGCTACGACCGCCGGTCCGGCTACGAGGCCACGCTGGAGCTGCTGCGCCGTGATCCGTCCCTCACGGCCGTGGTCGCCGCGAACGACTCCGTCGCGCTGGGGGCGTGCGCCGCGCTGCGGGAGACGGGACGGCGGATACCGGACGACGTCTCGGTCGCCGGGTTCGACGACCTGCCGTTCAGCATCGACGCCGTGCCCGCTCTCACGACGGTACGGCTGCCGCTGGCGGAGGCGGGGGCACGCGCGGGACGGATCGCCATGGGCCGCGAGGAGCCACCACCGGGCGGGATCGCCACGGTGCGGGGGGAGTTGATGGTGCGGGGGTCGACGGGGGCGCCGCGGGGGTGAGGGCCGGGGCTCAGGTCTGAGGCACGTACCGCGCCTCCCCGTACAGGGCGCGCCGAGGGCACGGGTCGACTCCGCAGGGACGGCTGCGACCAGGGCTGTCCGCACCAGTAGGTGCAGCCGCTCCTCCTGCTCGCCCTTAGGGGCGGATCCCGTCGCAGGCGATGGACAGGTGCCGGGGGCCGCGCAGTACGGCGTTCTGGCGGTACGGGGGCGGGTCCTCCAGCAGGCGGGGGTTCTCCAGGCGGCGGGCCAGTTCGGCGAGGGCGAGCTGAGCCTCCAGACGGGCCAGTGGCGCGCCGAAGCAGCTGTGGATGCCGCTGCCGAACCCGAGGTGCTGGATGTCCCCGCGGTCCGGGTCGAAGCGGTCCGGGTTCTCGAACCGCTGCGGGTCGCGGTTGCCGGACGCGAGCACCAGCCAGAGGGAGGCGCCCTTGGGGATGGTGACGCCGCGGATCTCGATGTCGGCGAGGGTCGTGCGCTGCGGCACCAGCTGCACGGGCGGCTCGAAGCGCAGCAACTCCTCGACGACGGGCACGGCGAGCCGCGGCTCGGCCCGCAGCCGCCGCAGGACGTCCGGATTGCGCAGCAGGGTCAGCATGCCGTTGGTGACGAGGTTGACGGTGGTCTCGTGCCCCGCGATCAGCAGCAGCGCCGCGGTGCTGAGCAGCTCCATCGTGGTCATCGCGCCGTCCGGGCCGTCGGCCGACGCCAGCGCGGAGATCATGTCGTTCCTGGGGTGCCTGCGGCGCTCCTCGATCAGACCGGCCAGGTACATGCCCAGCTGCATACGGGCCTCGTGCGACGTCTTGCCGCGCTCGCCGGGGTCCGCGTCCGGATCGGGGTCCAGGCTCGCGGCGATGGTGTCCGCCCAGCCGTGGAAGCGCGGCTCGTCCTCGCGCGGCACGCCGAGGAGCCGGCAGATGACGGTCACCGGGAACGGGTACGAGAAGTCCTCCACCAGGTCGATCCGTCCGGGGTCGGCGATGCCGTCGACGAGGCCGGAGACGATGCCGTGCAGTTCCTCGCGCATACCGTCGACCCGGTGCGGGGAGTGCGGCGGGCCGAAGGGCCGGTTCGTCATCCGCCGCAGCCGGTCGTGCTCGGGCGGGTCGAGCCGCAGAAAGCTCGGCGGCAGCGCCCCGTCCCCCTGCTCGGACGACGACTCGGCCAGCGGGTCGTGCGCCGCCGAGCCCAGGTTGCGGGCGTCGGAGCTGATGCGGGGGTCGTGCAGGAGGCTGCGGATCTCGTAGTAGGTGCTGACGACGTAGGGCCCGTCGTCCTGGTGGAGGACCGGGGTCTTCCGCAGCTCCTCGTAGATGGGGTACGGGTTGGCGCGGTTGGAGTAGTCCAGGATCTGATGCAGCGGAGATGGCGTCATCGTGCGTCCTCGTGGCCGGGCGGGTCAGTGCGCGGGGGTGAACGTGATCCGGCGGTCGGCCGGCGAGTATCCGCTGAGGGTCACCGTGGGGCCGTGCGTGGGCACCGACGGGTCCGGGAAGTCCGCGTCCATCGGACGCTGTCCCGGGCTCCGGCCGACCGTGGGGAACGGCGGCGGGAACGGGGCGGTGGTCTCGATCAGCTCCTGGTAGAACGGCAGCCACCGGGCGTGGTCGAAGGCGACCGCGCCGATGACGCGCCCCTGGTAGCCGTAGACACCGACGAACCGTCGATCGGTGAGCGAGCCCTGCGAGATGAGGATCTCCGTGCCCAGCGACGGCACCCCGACCGACTTGATGTTGACGCCGAACTGCGAGGACCAGAAGGCCGGCACCCACAGGTGGGGCAGCCGGTCGGCGCTCTCGCTGAGCATGTTGTGCGCCGCGATCTCGGCCTGGCACACGGCGTTGCCCCAGTGCTCGAGGGACAGGAACTGGTAGCCGAACAGGGCGTGCGGGGACCGCGCCACGTCGCCGGCCACGTAGATGTCGTCGGTCACGATGCCGCGGACGTCGAAGGCACGGCACCCGGCGTCGCAGGCGATGCCGCGCGGGCCCGCCCCGAGTCCGGACCCGGCGAGCCACTCGGTGTTGCGGGTGGCCCCGAGGGAGACGATCACGAGGTCGGTCTCGACGGTGGACCCGTCGGACAGGTGCGCGGCCCGCACCCGGCCCGAGGCGTCGCCCTCCAGCGCGGTCACCATGACCCCGCACCGCAGGTCCACGCCGTGTTCCTGCTGGAGGTCGGCGGCGACCGCGCCGACCACTCCGCCGAGCGCGCCGACCAGCGGCGCCCCGGCGCGCTCGGCGACGGTGACGGTGATGCCGCGTTCGCGGCAGGCGGAGGCGATCTCCGAGCCGGTGAACCCGGCGCCGATCACGAAGACCCGCTTGGGGCCCTCGGCGAGCCGCCGCTCCAGCCGGGCGGCGTCGTCGCGGGTGCGCAGCACGAAGACACCGTCGAGTTCCGCCTCGGCCTGGTGGGGCCACGGCCGCGCCCGCACCCCGGTGGTGATCAGCAGCCGGTCGTACGGCACCTCGTCGCCGTCGCCCAGCCGTACCCGCCGGGCGGCCATGTCCAGGCCGGTGGCCGGGACGCCGAGCCGCCAGGTCGCGTCGAGGTCCCGGCGCCTGGGCAGTGCGGTGCGCTCGGGGGTGGTCAGGCCCAGCAGCACCTGCTTGGACAGCGGGGGCCGGTCGTACGGCTCGTAGGGCTCGTCGCCGATGATCGTCAGGGAGCCGGTGAAGCCCTTCTCGCGCAGGGTCTCGGCGCCGCGCAGACCCGCCAGCGAGGCGCCGACGACGACGATGCGGCCGTCGCGTCTGAGTCTTTCCAGGGATCCGTCAGCGTTCATCGGACACCGCCCCGACGGGTACGTCCGCCTCGTCGACGAGGATGGCCTGGACGGGGCAGGCGGCTGCGGCCTGCGCGAGTTTGTCGCGCTGCGCCTCGTCTGCCTCGGGGTGGTAGAGCAGCCCCTCCTCGCCGTGCATGACGAAGACTTCGGGCGCGAGGAAAGCGCACTGCGCGTATCCCTGACAGCGGTTCAGGTCGACGACAAGCCTCACCAAGGGATTGGTCCTCTCCAACGGCCCGGCCCCCGTGCCCCATCCTCGGCGCGTCGGCGGGGTACGGCGACGAGGAGTGGTCCGTCGGAGTGAACTCCGCCCGCCGCTCAGGGCCGGGACCGGTGTCAGCCTGCGGGCCGCCTGCCCCACAGGATGTTCAGGCTGACGATCAGCGCCCAGGCCGGGAAGACCAGCTCGGACCAGGGCAGGTTCGCCCCCACCACGAGCAGCACCAGGCCGACGAGATACCCGAGGACGACGAGGGGACGCGGAAGGACGCCGAGCCGGTGGCCGATGGTCGAGGTCGTGAAGATGAACACCGCCGCCATGCGCAGCCCGTACGTGGTCAGCAGGGTGTAGGCGAAGTGGCGGCCGAACGTCGAGTGCTGCTGCGGGTCGTCGAGCACGGTCCCGGCCGCCGCCCCGCTGCCGAACAGCATGGCGACGAAGACCAGTCCGCTGCCCAGGAACACGGTGGACACGAACCGGTCCTCCCCGGCACCCGCCTGCTCGCGCAGCGCTCCCATGAACCACAGGAAGGCGATCCCGGCGAACGGCAGGAGCGCCAGCGCCGTCTGTACGGCGCTGCGCTGCCCGGCGTCGACGGTGACCTCGGTGCCGCCGGCCCCGCCGGGCAGGGCGAGGCGCACCAGGATGATCGCCGCGGCCATCAGGAGCGCGAACAGGACCCCGGCGATCCCGGCGGCCCGGGGTGTCCCGAGGCGCTCGTGCTTCTGCCGCATCGTTCCTCGCTCTCTGCCTGTCCTCCTTCGCGCAGACGTCCGTCCCCCGACGCCCGGACCTCTGCCCTTCCTTCGTACAGACAGCAGCAATCCGCGCGCTCCCGCCACCGGGCCGGGGGGGGCGGCGGCCGCGGGGGGGCGCGCCCGCCCGGGCGCGCGCCCCCCGTCGGGGTGTGTGCCCGCGCCCCCCC
>NZ_JBFBJT010000156.1:0-16492 GCF_040686175.1 Streptomyces sp. NPDC086077
CCCCGCACCCATGAGGCGGGGCGGTCCCCCCTCCCTGGGGTGGCGGCCCCCCGCGCCGGTTCGGTGACCGCCGGGGAGCTCCCCGGCGAGCCTGCCGTGGAGATGGACGCTCGGCTGGTTCAGTGGCACTGTCACGTTGTTGGGTGCGTGATTGCCTGACGGTGCGTCGGGGCGTTGTCAGCTTGGCCGACACGCTGAGCGGCTGGGACGATTCCCGGGGCGTTGGCCGTCAGCAGGGGACATCGTGGCGCCGCCGTATCAGGGGTACCGATTCCCGGCGGAGGTCATCGCCCACCGCGTGTGGCTCTACCACCGCTTCCCGCTGAGCTTCCGCGAGGCCGGGGAGCTGATGCTCGCCCGGGGCGTGGTCGTCTCCTACAAGACGATCGGGCAGTGGTGCGCGAAGTTCGGCCCGGCCTTCGGTCGGGTCAAAGGCGCATCTCAACTGGCGTGGCTGTCGCGGTTCGACCGCTACGAGCTCGAGGCTCAGGCGGCGTGGGCTCTGGCGGTTGTCGGCTTGGTCGAGCCCGGGGAGAAGGCCTTGAAGGAGGCCGACGGGATGCCGCGCGAGCGTACGCGTGACTGGGTGGAGCTGCTGATTACGGGCGCCGAGCCGGCCCGCCTGCGGGGGAACTGCACGGAGTACGAGGAGCGGGCCGGGCGTGCCGCGGAAGCGGCTCGTCACTTGGTCAGCAGGCGTCTGGCGGCGAGGTTCGCGCGGCTGACCGCGGGCCAGCCGCTCGACGGCTTCTAAGATGTTGTCGCGCGACGGGCGCCCCACCCCGTTCGGCGACGCGATCGCGCACTACGGGCGGATCGCCAAGACCCTGCACATCCTGCGCCTGGCCGGCGAGCCCGGCTACCGCCGCCGGATCAAGGTGCAGGCCAACCTCCAGGAGGGCCGCCACTCCCTCGCCCGGAAGATCTTCCACGGACGCTCGGACCAGCTCTACCAGCGCTACCAGGACGGCATGGAAGACCAGCTCGGCGCGCTCGGCCTGGTCCTCAACGCCCTCGTGCTGTTCACGACGCGGTACACGGACGCCGCGGTGAACCAACTGCGCACGGACGGCTTCGACGTTCGCGACGAGGACGTGGCCCGCCTCTCGCCATTCGTGCGGCACCACATCAACATGCTCGGCCGCTACTCCTTCCAGCTCCCCGACCTGCCCGGAGGCTTGCGACCACTGCGTGATCCGGGTGCCGTAGACGGCGAGTGACCGCCACTCATCGGGAGACGCCGACCGGCCCCTGCTGCGGGCTGGTCGGCGGGGCTGCGGTTGGGTTGCTTAGATGGTCACGCCTTACCGCTGCCGGGGCAGTTCGGCGTGCCGCACCGCGTCAGAGGCCAGGGCGATGCCCACGCCCAGGCTGGCGAAGATGCCGCAGGAGACGAACACCGGGGCGGCGCCCCAGGCTCCGATGGCGGCACCGACCAGCGGATAGCTGAGGGGGGCGAGACCGACCATGGTGAGCATGACGACGGAGGTGACCCGGCCAAGATAGGCCGGGTCCGCCGCAGTTTGTATGAGGGCGTTGTCCAGGCTGCCGAAGACGCCCGCGCATAGTCCGATGACCGCAGCCAGCACCGCGGCGAGCCACAGGGTCGGCACCAAAGCGATCGTGGCCGCACCCGCGCAGCCAACGAGCAGCGTCCCGGCCATCATCAGGCCGGCACGCGGCAGCCAACCGGCGATCGCGAGCAACGCGGCGCTGGCCGCAGCTCCTGCGCTGAAGCTGCTGACGATCCAGCCGTAGCCGGAAGGACCCCAGCCGCGTTCGGCGTTGAGGAGCACCATGCCGACGTTGAGGGTGCCGGTGAGGCCGAGTTCGCAGACGGCACCGGCGGCGACGAGCGGGCCGATGAGTCGGTGGCGGCGGATGTAGCGCAGGCCGTCGAGCAGGTCTTGCCGCGCTGTGCCGGGCTCCGGCCGCTCCGCGTCGGGCGCCCCGAGGGACCGTATCCGTATCGTCAGCAGGAGCGGCAGGGACAGGGCGATGAGTAGTCCGGCGACGGTGAAGGCAGCCGCGGGTCCACCGAGTCCCATGGCCAGGCCGCCGATCGGCGGGCCCGCGATCTGGCTGAGGCGCGTCGACAGCGAGCGCATGCCGGTGACCCGGGCCAACTGGTCGGGGGCGGTGATCCGGGGCGGGAGAGCACCGACAGCAGGTACGAACAGTGCGTCGGCGGCGCCGAAGACGAGCGCCACCGTGACCAGGATCCACAAGACCGGAGCCGTCAGCGCGATACCGGCGGCCACTGCCAGGATGAGGAGGCAGCGCAGCGTGTCACTGCCGAGAATCACGCGGCGGGGGTCGAACCGGTCGGCCACCACGCCCCCACCGAGCATGAGTAACGCTCGTGGTACTGCCCCGGCAGCCATGACGAGGCCGACTTCGGTAGGACCGGCGGCCTTCTGTGCGGACCAGGCCAGGGCGACGAAGTACACGCTGTCGCCGATGAGGGAGACGGTGTAGGCGGTGAGCCAGCGCAGCACGTTGCCGTCGCGGTGAGCCGGTGTGGCGGCGTTTATGGGCAGGACTGTCTCTTGGGTGGCCATGGCGGGCTCCAAGTACGTTGCGATTCGGCTGAGTCAGGGCCGGAAGGGAAAGCCGTATAGGTGCACAGACACGTGCTCGCGGGCCTCGGTGTCGTCGGCCGCCTTGGCGGCCTTGCCGCGCTCCCGCCAGCGCCGGGCCAGCGCCTCAAGCTCGTCGCTCATCTCGGCGAGTTCGGCGGGGGTGAGGTCGAGCAGCCACTCGGAGCTGAAGGATGCGTCGGTCCACGCCTTCCCCCAGGCGGACTTCTGGTCGAGATACGTGCGGTACTGGGCGACGCGGGTGTGGAAGATCCCTCGGGTCACCGCGCCGACGGCGGCGGCTCCCTCGGGCGTGTCCGCGAAGTCCGATTCACGGAAGCCCCAGCCCTCTTCAGATGCCACCTGCCACCAGCGCTCGCGGCCGTCGGTGCCCTGGCCACTCGCCTGGGCCACGAAGCCGTGCTCAGCCAGCTTGCGCAAGTGGTAGCTGACCAGCGAGGGCGTTTCGTCGACATGCTCGGCGAGTTGAGAGGCGGTCGCGGTGCCTGCGGCGTACAGCAGCCGGTACAGCTGCATCCGCAGCGGGTTCATGAACGCCCTCAACCGTGACAGGTCGGTGATCTGCTCAGGCTCGTGCTTCGGTCGCATGCGCTTACCGTAGGTATGAAGTGAAAACTTCGCAATAACCGCTTCAGAGTTGGATGGCCGAGCAGCCCGGCTCTTTGCGCAGGGGACTGGAAACAGGCAGCTCAGCTCGACTTGACGCTGACGAGGTCAGCGCCTGCTGTCTCCGGGCGCGAGAAGGCTGGTGACCTCGGCGATCGCCTCAGCCGAGGGGTGGAAGTAACGCCGCACGTTCTCCGGCTTCTTGTGCCGCGACTTCGCCTGAGCATCGGCAGGCTGGCCCCCGGCCTCACCGAGGTGGGTGAGGTCGGAGTGCCGGTAGTCGTGCAGGTTCCAGCCCGTTCCCGCCACACCCCCGACAGCCGTGCGCGCGTCCAGGAGGGCGCGGGCCTGCCCGTACGACAGCCGGACCAGCCCGGTGTCCGGGCACACGTCGCGCGGGCTGACGACTTTCCCGGGGCCCGGCTTGCGGTGGGTGACGAACACCGGCCCGCGGGTACGGCCCTTGATCAGCCGGGGCAGCAGGCGGGCGGTGCCGGCGTCCCAGTACACGTGCTCCATTACGTAGTCCTCGCGCGGGGCACCGCGGCGTCGGGTGCGCGGCTTCGCGCCCTTGGCCTTCACCGGGGCCCTGCGGGCGGCGAGGTCCAGCTCCTCGATGTTGACGCCGAGGATCTCCTCCGCCCGCGCGACGGTCTCGTAGAGCATCCGCCACAGCGTCTTCTCCCGGAGGTGGACGTCGCGTCGGGCGATCAGCCGGTCGACGGCCATCTTCGAGCGGGCCGGGTTCTCCGAGTCCGGCGGGGGTATCCGCTTCACCCAGGCCGGGACAGCCGGGCCGTCGTACCCGCGCTCGGCCCACCTGCCCAGCCATGACAGCACCGACGCCCGCCGGGCGTTCCACGTGTTGACCGGGCCTCGCCCCACAGATGTTCGAGGGCGCCGCCGATCTCGTCGTTCGCGACGGTGGCGAGCGGGCGGGCCGCGCCGAGGTGTTCGGCGGTCTTGCCGACGCCAATCCGTACGACCGGAGCGTGTTCGGCGTTGTCGAGCGAGTCGAGGAACACGTCGGCCGCCTCGCGGACGGTCAACGCCTTCCCGACGGGCAGTCGTACGACGGCGGGCACAGCTTCCCTCTTGCCACAGACAACGAGGCCGCTTCACGCGCGGCCCCGAGAGCGTCGCCGCAGGTCGTGATCAGGGGGTGAGGCGCCCAGCTCCACCCCTGCGGCATCGCCACGGCTACGCCGCAGACATTCACCGTGGCCTCCTGGCCGTGGATCACATGGCGACCAGGAGTTACCCGCTCTCGCACAAGAAGCGGGCACGCACCGCGACCAGCCCATATCCGCCAGATTTGAGCTGGTGGGCCGTCAGGGGGCGTCAGACGTTCGCTGCCCGGCTCGGCTCCAGCATGAACGCGCCAGTCGCCGCCACGCATGCGGTGCCGCGTCTCGAGATCTGGACATACTCGCCGGGTCGAGGTCTTGCGGCCCTTGACCGCGAGGTCACCGACCACGCGGTCGATGTCCTTCGGGTCACCTCCCACTCAGGCCGACCCAACGCGGTCAGTGTCCGTTCCAGCAGGCCGATGTCATCGTCGATGGTCACCGGGCTGAACCCGCGGGCCCGCCACGAGGCCTCGAACGCGTAGACACACGCGTCTTGAGCTGCCCACGGATCCGTGACCAGCGGCCCTGCGGAACAGCCCCTCCCGCGATGCCCTGGAGCCTCGCCTCGCCCACACCTGAACGGTCAAGGCAGCACCCTGGAATTTGGGATGCTGCGGCGAGAACCACCAGGACCGCAGGAACCGGAAATGGCCAGGTGGCAGCCGTAACCCGTGTGAGGGAAAAAGTGCCGGCCGCAGATGAGTGGGGCCAGGTGCTCGGCGACAAGGTCCTGGCCACCGCGATCCTCGACCGCCTTCTGCACCACAGAAGGGTCGTCTCGAAATGGCAACAGCTACCGGCTCCAAGAACCGTCTCCAGGCCATCGAGCGGGACACCAACGCGGCCTGAGCAGTGGTGCACAGAACTGCGTACTCGGTGGTGCACTGAAGCAAGGGCGCGGACAACCACCTTGCTGATCAAGCAAACACGCCACCCTCCAACGCGACCACGGCAGCAAAACGCCGCCACGGATCACATCCGAAGCTCCGGCCTGACCAGCCGAAACGTGCCCGCGCGGGCACACGCCCGCACGGGTGCCATCCACACGTTTCCACAGCTCAAACCCTGGTTTTTCGGCTCATTCGCGTGCCCACCGACTGCTTAACTCAGGTAGCACCGACTGAGGGCGCGGCCGCCCGCAGGACGGGGGCCCTGTACCCCGTCCCTCCGATCGGCCCCGCAGCTCCCGAAGCTGGTGGTCCGGGCTCTGGGTCACCACGGTCAGGCGCCGGACCGCGGGTGGAACACCATCGGTAGCGAGGTGATCCCGTTGATGAAGTTGGAGTACAAGTGGGAGACCTCGCCCATCAGCTCGAATCCCGACAACCCTTCGACCATCTCCTTCAACAGCGCCGCGAGAGCCACCTGCGCCGCCGGGCCTCCGATGCAGCGGTGCGTGCCGATCCCGAAGCCGAGGTGAGGATTGGGCTTACGACCCGGGTCGAAAGTGTACGGATCGGCAAAGACCGATTCGTCACGGTCTGCCGACGCGATCCACGCACAGACCAGCTCACCCTCACCGAGCAGCGTTCCCCTGATAAGGGTCGGGGCCAGCGTCCGCCGCATCACGTGATTCGTCGGCGAGGACCAGCGCAGCGCCTCCTCGACCGCCAGCGGAACGAGTGCTGGATCTTCACGGAGCTTCCGCCAGGCTGCCGGCTGCTCGACCATGGCCAGCAGCATGTGGGATGCCACCTGCGGTGTCGTGGTGATCGCCCCCATGGCAAAGCTGTAGCAGTTGAGCAGAACCTCCCTGTCGTCCAGCCGTCTGCCGCCGAAATCAAGATCGAGCAGCACCGAAATGACGTCATCTCTACGCTTCCGTCGACGCTCCTTGATCAGGTCGGTGAAAGCGGCGAACAATTGGTAGTGGGCGTTGCTCAAGGTCTCGGGCTCGCTACTCACGGAGTAGCCCGGATCAGAGGGCGCGACACCGGCCAGGGCCCACCGCGGCAGGTGGTCCCACATGTCTTGCGGAATGCCGAGCACCTCGCCGATGCCAGCCATCGGTAGACGCAGCAGCAGGTCGGCCATGTCCACCTGTTCCCCGCTGACGAATGCGTCGCGGACCATGTCGCGTACGTGGCCGCGCACAATGTCCCGTCGCTCCCGCATCACACGAGTTGACATGGTCCGCATGGTGGGTACGCGAACACGAGCATGCTTGGGCTGGTCCATGAGGTTGATCGTCTTGCCGCCCGCGCTGTCTCCGCCCGCGACGGCCAGGATGGTTCCGTGCTCGGAAGTGAACGTCTTGTCGTCCATCAGCACGTTGGCTACGTCACGATAGGTAGTGACCGACCAGAACGTGTGACCGTCGGGCGTCTGCTGTTCCCACAATGGCTCCTTCTCTCTCAAGACGTGCCACGCAGCGTGCTGGGCACCTGAGCGGTAGCGCTCGGGATCGTAGAGATCGATGGACTCCAGAGACGGCAATCCGGCTTCGGGGCCTGTCATTCGCATCGCAATGCCTTCCCGGCCGAGGAGACCTGATGGTCTCAGCGGGCCTTGGTGGTGATGGGCATCGAAACGATGCCGTTGATCCAGTTCGAAGAAAGATGAGCCACGGGCCCCGCCGGCTCCACACTTCCCAGTCTGCGGATCAGCTCCTCAAAAAGGGAGCCAAGAGCCATGCGAGCCAGCGGAGCGCCGATGCAGTAGTGCGGTCCGGCGCCGAACCCGATGTGCGGATTGGGGCTGCGCCGTATGTCGAATGCGTAGGGGTCGGTAAAAACCGACTCGTCGCGGTTCGCCGATGCCGTCCATACGGCCACCCAGTCGCCCTGGGCCAGAGCGACATCCCCGATAGTGGTGTCTGCGGTGGCTCTGCGAACCAGGTGATGCGTCGGAGAGCTCCAGCGCACCCCCTCCTCCACCAGAGCAGGCACCAGGTCCGGCCGCGCCGCGACCGTCTCCCATATCTCCGGGCGGTCGATCAATGCTGCCAGCGTGTGGGAGGCGACGTGTGGCGTTGTGGAGTTGGCGCCCAGAATGAAGCTGTAGCAGTTCAACGCCACGGTTCGGTCGTCCAGCCGCCGCTGACCGTCTTCCCAACCGAGGAGCAAGGAGATGAGATCGGTGCCCGGGTGACGGCGTCGGTGGCCGATAACCTCGGCAAAGCGGGAGAACAGTTCGTGGTGCGCCAGAGCAAGCGACTGCGCCACGGGCCGCCCTGCGGCATACTCCGGATCCTCTGGCGCCAGGCTGGTGTTCACCCACCAGGTGATGTCCTGCCAGTATTCCTCGGGAATTCCGAGAAGCTCTCCAGAAACGATCATGGGAAGCAGACTCATCGTCCGGGCGAAGTCCACCTGTCCGTCGCAGCAGGTGTCCACCAGACGACGAATGCGAGCGCGGATGCCCTCCGCTTTGGCCCGGACCACAGAGTGGCTGAAGGTCCGCATCGTGCGGCTGCGCAGGCCGGTATGACGAGGCGGATCCATCAGTGACAGCGTGCGACCGCCAGCAGGATCTCCGACCCCCACCGACGCAAGGATTGATCCGTGCTCCGAACTGAACGTCCGGTGATCTTTGAGTACTCGCTCGCAGTCGGCGTATCGCGTGACACACCAGAATCCATGCTGTCCCGGGACCTCGTGCCACCACACCGGCGCGGTCTCGCGCAGGTGCTGCCACACCGGATGCTGGTTTCCGGAGCGGAAACCCTCCGGTGAGAACAGGTCGATGCCGGTGAGTGCAACGTCCGTCGCCGGCCGCTCCTGAAGATCTTGGAGATCCTGGACAAGATGCACGATCAGCTCCTGTGCAGTTCGCGTGAGCGGATGGTGGACGCGAGCGCAGCGACATTGGGCGAGGAGAAGAATTCGACGGCGGTAAACGTGATCCCCTCCGTACGCAGCCGCTCCAGCAGGCTCACGCTGCGCAGCGAGTCACCGCCCAGTTCGAAGAAGCCGTCCTCCATGCCGACTTGGTCCAGTTCGAGGGTCTCGGCCCAAGCGGCCGCGATCACCTGCTCGACCTCCGTCGTGGGAGCAACGTACTCCGGCAGGCCCGGCAGGCTCTCGCGCGAGGTCCACGGGTTGGGCAGGTGCGACCTGTCGGGCTTTCCATTGGCATCCAGGGGCAGTTCCTGAAGGGGGACGAACGTCGCGGGTATGGCGTGGGTTGGCAGGCGTTCAGCGAGCCATGCGCGCAGTTCCGCGGGCGTGGCGGCACCTTTGTGCGCTTCCACCACGTACGCGACCAGCCGCTTGTCGTTGGCCGCGCCGCGGATGGCCGCCACTACGGCCTGCCGTACCTCGGGGTGGGAGCCGAGCAGGTTCTCGACCTCCTCCAGTTCGATGCGGAATCCGCGGATCTTGACCTGTCGGTCGATCCGGCCATGGAACTCCACGCTGCCGTCGGTGCGCACGCTGCCGAGGTCACCGGTGCGATACATCCGGGCGCCGGTCCGCCCAGGGAAGGGATCCGCGATGAAGTGAGTGGCCGTCTGAACAGGGCGGGCGTGATATCCGCGAGCCAGGCCCCCACTGATGTAGATCTCGCCGATCTCACCTTGCTGAACGGGGCGCAAGGCGTCGTCCAGTACGTGGATCCGCGTGCCGACCAGGGCCCTGCCGAGCGGAACCCTCAGGTGGTCGGCGGAACTCTCGATCCGCTCGAGTGTGGCGAAGACGGTGGTCTCTGTGGGTCCGTACGCCGCGTACAGACGGCCGGGTCCCTGCCGTGCGGCACGTGTGACGTGCTGGGGTGACAGCACGTCGCCGCCGGTGATGAGGCAGTCAATGGATCGCAGGGCCTCGACGTCATGAGCAGTGACGAGGTGGAACAGGCCCGAGGTCAGGAACATCCACTTGGGTCGCCACTCGCGCAGCTGGCTGCCGAGTTCCTCCACCGACAGCCGCGCGCCCTGCAGCAGCACCACCTCGCCGCCTCCGCACAGCGCCGCCCAGATCTCGAACACTGAGGCGTCGAAGGCAGTGGGAGCGAACTGAGCCACTCGGTCACCCGCCTGAACAGCGAGCTGCGGCGCCTGCAGCAGGTCCAGAACCGAATCGTGCTCGACGACGACGCCCTTCGGCGTACCGGTGGTGCCGGACGTGTAGATGACATAGGCGGTGTTGAGCGGGCCAGCCGATGCAGCGGCGACCGGACTCGCCCCTCGGGCGTGCTCCGCCCGCCCTGCCTCGTCGACGGTGAGGATCTCGACCGCAGTGGTGGCCCCAAGTGAGAGCCCGCGCTCTGAACTGGTAATCGCCAGCATGGCCGTGGAGTCGGCCAGCATGTACGTCTGACGTTCCATCGGATAGTGCGGGTCGACGGGCACATAGGCGCCGCCCGCCTTCAACACCGCCAGCAGTGCGGTGACCAGCGCAGGAGAGCGGGGCAGCCCGACCACCACTCGTGACTCCGGACCCACGCCACGCGCGCGCAGGACATCGGCGAGCTCGTCGGCGCGGTCGTTCAGCTCTTGGTAGGTGAGCGTCTCGTCGGCCGTCGAGACGGCGGGCGCGCCGGGCGTCTCGACGGCCCAGCGCTCGAAGCGTCCATGAAGGGTGCGCGTGCCGTCATGGATCGTTGGGGTGGCAACCACCTGGGTTCCTTGCCTTTCCTTTTGAATCGTGTCGTCAGCGTCGCGGGACCTGAGCCGCTAGGCGGAGGCCGTTTCCTGGTGGGAGCGTTCTCCAGCCAGGACTCGGCGCAGGTCGGGCGGGCAGCGGAGAAATTCGAAGTGTTCGCCGTTCAGCCTCGTGTGTGTGGCGTCGGCGCACTCTCCCCAATGCGGATGAACCTGTTGCGGCGGCACCACATCGTCCTGGTCCCATGAGAGGACGGAGACCGGGCAAGGAACGCGGCGATCGGCGTCGTACAACCATGGGCGGTGCGCCTCCAGGTCGGCTCTGAGCACCTGCGCGGCAATCTGCGTGAAGTCGCTGCGTATCGGCGCGCCACTCTTTGCGTACATACCGGTCACCTCACGGACAAGGTCCGCGCTGGCGAGGTCGATGAAGTTCAGCGGTCCGTAGAGGCTGCGGTGTGGGGCGCCCCAGGAAGAGGCGAACAGACGCTCGGGCAGGGGAAGTGCGCGGTCGGCCAGTGCCAGGATTGTCGTCAACGCGAACGGCACACCGCCGCAGTGGCCGAAGAAGGCGTATCTGCGATCCGTGTAGGGCTCCAGGAACTCGGCCAGGCTGGCTCCGAACTCGGCATGGGTGCGGAAGGCAGGCTCAGAGAGCCGGTTCTCCCGGCCGGGTGGCTGCACGGCGCAAACCCATGCGTCCCCGATCTTCGTGGGCCATTCCCGATAGGACCCGGCGCCTCCTCCAGCGTAGGGGAAGACGAACAGCAGGCTCTGGGCATCCGCGGGCGGCCGACGCAACAACCAGTTTCCCATCGTTCTACTCCTGTCTCATGCGGTTGACGGTTCGTCCGTCCCGGGACGACTCGAAGTCCTCGATGACCGACTCGACGACCTCCCGGACGGCGGAATGCACGAAGAAGTGGTCGCCGGGCAGCATCCGTTGTCTGAACGCCCCGCCGGTGAAGTCCCGCCAGGCCGCCAGTTGTTCGGACGACGTCGTCGGGTCCGACAGCCCGCCGAAGGCGGTGATCGGACAGTCCAGCGGCTCGACCGGCGTATACCGGTAGGTCTCCGCGACGGCGAAGTCGGCACGAAGCGTGGGCAGCACCAAGTCGATCAGCCCGGGCTCGCTCAAGATCTCCTGCGGGATGCCCTCCAACCGCAGCACCGCGTCGAGGAAGGTCGCGGAGTCCAAACGGTGAATCGGCGTCGAGTCGGGAAAGCGGGGAGCCCGTCGGCCGCCCACGAACAGATGCCCCGGCTCCGGCAGCCCGCAGCGGCGCAGCGCGTGGGCGAGTTCAAAACTCACCACCGCGCCCATGCTGTGGCCGAAGAGCGCGAACGGAGCGCCGTCGTCGATGAGCGGCCGGACGGTGCCGACGAGGGCGTCGACGAACGGCTCGACGTGCTCATGCGCAGGCTCGCGGAAGCGGGACTCACGGCCCGGGGGCCGTACGGCCCACACCTCGAGTCGTCCTTCTGCCAGCTTCGCCCACGGCCGGTACACGGAGGCCCCACCACCCGCGTACGGCACGCAGATCAAGCGGGGGAGGCCCTTCGCGTCCGGTGTCAGCGGGACCATGCACTCCAGGTCGACGCCCTGGGCCGTCGCGCTGGTCGGTTTTGCGGACTGACCCGTCATGCTCGCTCTCCGTCGTTCGACACGGACGCTGGCCAGCTGTTGCCGGCCCGCACCTCACCCGCGGTCGCAGCCCTTGCGGGGGGCGCGGCCATCATGAAGTCGTCTGCGCTCACCGTGGCTGCTCGGTGACATGTCCGATGCTCCGTGCCATGAGCGTCAGCAGGCTCTGCGGGGCCTGGAGGAACTCATAGTGACCGCCCTCAAGTGTGTAGAACGAGCTGTCACCGCACTGCGACCAGCCCGCCATCATGTCCGGGGTGATGGTGGGATCGTCCCGCCACCCGATCGCCGTCAGGTGGCAGGGCAGCTTGGCCGGCTCGGCCACGTGGTAGACGGCGTTGGCCTCGAGGTCCCCGCGCATGACCTCCCGGTACAGCTGAATGAGCTCAGGTATCGGCTCACCGCCGAGGGCGGTGACCATGTCACGGATGACGTCCGCCAACTCCTTGTCGTCCATGTCGAGGAACGTGCCGAACGGACCGTCCTGCGGGGCGACCTGTGCGGAAACGAACACGGCCGCAGGCACCGGTCCGCCGCCTGCCATCAGTTGGACGGCGGTTTCGTAGGCGGCAAGCGCCGACCCGCAGTGTCCGAAGATGCCGAAGGGGCGGTCGAGATGGGGTGCAAGCTCATCGATCAGTGCCGAGGCCAGATCCGGATAGGTCCGAAACGCCGGCTCTCGCATGCGGTTTTCCCGGCCCGGTGTCTGTATGGGGCAGATTTCGATGTCACCAATGAACCGCGGCCACTGTCGATACATGCTCGCTCCGCAGCCCGAGTACGGCAGCAAGAAGATGCGTCGAGCGGCACGGTCGGATGGCGTCCGGAGGAACCACTTGGATTTCCGATGGTCAACAGCCATGTCGCCCCTTCACCGCATCACGCCGCACAGGGGTGCCGGCCACTGGAAACCTGGACATGCCCGCCACGAGGTTGGAACGCACATGGACCACGTCTCCGGCGAGTTCGAAGGAGGAGAAGTGCGCGAACAGCTCCTCGAACACGATGCGCAGCGTGGAGCGGGCCACCCCGAACCCGACACAGAAGTGCACGCCGTTGCCGAAGGTAAGGTGCCGGTTGGGTGTGCGGTCGATCCGGAACTCGTAGGGCTCTTCGAACACCTCCGCGTCTCGATTGGCCGATCCAAGCCAGGTGACGACCGCATCGCCGGCACGGATGCGCACACCGCCGAGATCTACATCGCGCGTCGCGTGACGCATGACGTGGCTGGCCGATGAAGCCCACCGAAGTGCTTCCTCAATGCCACTGTTCAGGAGGTCCGGTCGGGCTCGCCATGCCTCGTACTGACCCGACTCGATCAGCTTCGCGATGGTGGCTGTCGGGACGTGGGAGACCGTCACCGTGGCGCCGATCAACAGCAAATAGCAATTGGCCATGACGGTCGCGACATCGAGCCGCGCGGTGTCCTTGCCCATGGTGAGCAGCAGACTCAGCAGGTCCTCGCCGAGGTCGCGCTGTCGGCTCCGTGTCACGTCGTTGAAATAGGCGTAGATCTCCCGGTGCGCGCGCCGCATGGTGACCTCGGCTCCTTGCGGCAGCCGGTAGTCGTCGTCGTCGGGAGCAACCGCCATATGTGCCAGGCGGGACAGGTAGGGCCAGTCCTCCTGCGGCAGCTGCATCTGGGTGCCGAAGACGACGATCGGCAGCTCTGCCATGGCCTGGGCGAGGTCGAACGGCTCACCGGACAAACCGGGAGCCAGCATCTCGCGCACCCGGTCGCGGATGTCCGGCAGCCGGTCCTCTACCGGCCTGGCGCCAAGGGCGCGTTGCAGCGGCATTCGTAGGGCATGGTGGCAGGGCGGATCCGTGAGCGAAAGCTGCCGGCCACCCGCAGGGTCGTCGTGACCGAGGGAGTGAAGGAGCGTGCCGCGCTCGGAGGTGAAGGTTGAGTGGTCACGGAGCACCGTCGCAACATCGCGGTGGCGCGTGATCGACCAGAATCCGGTCTCACCCGAGGTCTGCCAGTGCACTGGTGCACGCTCGCGCAGGGCCTGCCAGACGGCGTGCGGTTCGCCATCGCTGTACAGAGCCGGGTCGGCGATGTCGATCGTGCGCAGATCGAGCATCTCTGTTCGGTGGGGCCGAGTCATCCTCATGACATGGATTCCTGAGTTGTTTCCGGCTCGATCTGGCCTATCGCCAGGGCCAATTCGGCTATCGTCGGCTGGGTGAAGAGAGCCCGTGCCGGAACCTCGACGCCGAACTCTCCGTGAATGTCGGCAAGCAATTGAGTGGCCGCGATCGAATGGCCGCCGAGCTCAAAGAAGTCGTCGTGAACACCGATAGGTGTCACGTTCAACCGCGCTTGCCACATTGCCGCGAGCCGCTCCTCAAGGCGAGTTCGAGGTGGCACACAGTCTTCTGATATGTAGTCGCCGCGTACTGCGGATACTTCATCGGTCATTTCTCTTTCACTCTTCTTCTCATCGAGTATCGAGCATCGAGGCGTCGGCCATCGAAGATGTACCTGAATCGCATGTTCAGACATCGGCCCTGGGTCGTCGCCATCAGGAGTATTGCGCGAGTTTTCGTGTCAGAATTTTCGCGATATCGGCAGTCGCTTCCAGGTCCATCATCTTCATATGCCGAGTGGGCACGAATTCCACAGCAAGCGACCCCTGCACGTATTCCCGCCAACTGTCGACTGCGGAAGTCTTGTCGCGGTCGTCGTCGGACGCCACCACGACGAGGGGGTCACCCCGGAACGGGACCGGCGTGAAGGAGTGGTCGAGGGTCCTGGCGTGGACCAGGGCGTTCACGAGATCAGCGCGTTCCGGCAGCGTCATCTTCGCGAACTCCTCCACGGTCCCGAGGAGTTCCAGGGCGGCGCGGTAGTCGTGCGTCTTGTCCGAGATGCCTTCTGTACTGATGCCGTTGTTCTCCAGTGCCTCTAGCACGACTTCGAAGAACCTGTCGCCGGCGGAGGGGACATCGACCTGCGGTCGATCAGCTGGGTACCCATCGAGGTAGGCCAGCAGACCGACCTCATCGCCCGCGGCCTGAAGCTGATTGGCGATCACGTGGGCCAACCGCGCCCCTGACGACCAACCCACCAGGTGGTAAGGGCCGGATGAGCGGGCGGACTTCATCTCGGCAACGAGCGTGGCCGCCATCTCGGCGTGGGTCTGCGGGAGAGTCGCGTAGCCGAATCTGCTCGGATTCTGCAAGCCAATCAGCGGACGGCCTTCCGGCATCTCTACCGTGAAGTTGACGTAGCAGGAACTGTCACCCCCAGCTGGCGGCACGAAAAACACAGGTGGAAGGGCACGCCGCAGCACTAGGAGAAGATCTCCTCGACGGGGCTTGTCCAGCGCAGTGTCCCCGTCGACTACTGCAGCATGAACGCTGCCGAAATCGGCGTGGAATGCCGACTCAACTGTGCGGGCGAGTGCGGTGACGGTCTGATGCGTGAAGATGTCCTGCAGCGCAATGGTGAGGCCCTTCTTGCGGGCCCTGGCGACCAGTTGGATGGCGGTGATGCTGTCTCCGCCGAGCTGGAAGAAGTTGTCCTCGATTCCGACGTGGGGCAGCGCGAGGAGTTCTGCGTACAGCCCCGCGATGATCTTCTCGTTGGGTGTGCGGAAGGCGTGGGTGGTACCCGGCGCCGTCAAGGCGGGTGCTGGGAGGGCCTGGCGATCCACCTTGCCATTCACCGTCAATGGCAACGAATCAAGCACCACGAAGAACGATGGGACCATGTACGAGGGCAGTGTTTCGGCAGCGAATTCACTCAGCGTCGCCGAAGTGGGTACGGCGTATGCGGCGGCTTCCGGGCGAGACACGGTGTAGGCCACAAGACTCTTGTGCCCCGAATCGTCCTTACGGGCCACGACCACGCACTGCGCGACGTCCGGATGCCGGACGACGGCAGCTTCCACTTCGGCGAGTTCGACCCGGAAGCCACGAATTTTCACCTGGTCGTCGGTCCGGCCGAGGAAGTCCAGTTCGCCCTGAGCGTTCCAGCGGGCAAGGTCGCCCGTGCGATACATGCGCTGACCGGGTACCGCGTACGGGTCGGCGATGAAACGCTCCGCAGTCCGTGCGGACTGTCCAACGTAGCCCCGCGCAAGCTGTGTGCCACCGATGTACAGCTCGCCCGCAACTCCGACCGGCACAGGGCGAAGGCCCTCATCCAGTACGTAAACGCGCATGTTGTCCATGGGGCGGCCGATAGGTACTGGACCAGCGATATCGGTGCTGGGGGTATGGCAGGTGGCGTAGAGCGTCGCTTCGGTGGGCCCGTACGTGGCCGTCACCGTCGTCCGCGGACATGTGTCTCTGACGCGGGCGACGGCTTCGGGGGCGACAACGTCACCTCCGGTCCATACCTCTTCGAGTTTGCTGAAACACCCGGGCTGCTCTTGCGCGAGTACCCGGAAGAGCCCGGCAGTCGCCTGGAGGACGGTTACCTGGTGTCGGGCAATGAGCTGTTCCAGGCGCCCGGCGTCGAAGCCCCCCGGGGGTGCGACGACGAGAGTTCCTCCGGTGAGCAAAGGCACCCATACTTCGTGCACTGAGGCATCAAAGGCGTGTGGCGAGTGGAAAAGTATCCGCTGTCGCGCTGCGCGGTGCCATCGCTGGTCATGGACAAAGGTCACGACGGACCGGTGGGGAACGGCCACCCCCTTCGGCCGGCCCGTCGACCCAGACGTGAACATCACATAAGCCAGGGCGTCGGGAAGCGACACACGGTCCAGGTCGCTGCCGGGCGCGGCGGGCAGGTCGTCGAGGAGGAGCAGGGGTGTCGTGGTGCGGGCGGTGATGCGGTGGGCGGATGTGGAATCGGTGAGCGTCAGCGCGGCGCCTGAGTCTTCGAGCACGTGGAGTATGCGCTCGGTGGGATACCGGCCGTCGATCGGCACGTAGATTCCGCCGGCTTTCAGTACCGCCAGCACGGCGGTGACGAGTTCTGCTGAACGTTCCAGCAGCAACGCCACCGGAATCTCCGGGC
>NZ_JBFBJT010000157.1:0-16461 GCF_040686175.1 Streptomyces sp. NPDC086077
ACCTTGCGGGTCTCCCTCGTTGATCACGATGCCGACCGCTTCAGCTGTGCGCGAGGGGGGAGTTGAACCCCCACGCCCTTGCGGGCACTGGAACCTGAATCCAGCGCGTCTGCCTATTCCGCCACCCGCGCATTGGGTGTGTCCTGGGGCCTTCCCGCTGGGGGTTGGCGCCTTCCGACACCCAGAACATTAGCACGCTGGACCGGGTGGGTTCACATCCCTTATCGGGGGCAGGGGCACCCCCACAGCGGCACGCCGACCGGCCAGAAGACCCCCCGCACGTATCAACCTCGTACCGGTCCTGCCCGTCTGCCCAGGAGCCGGACCGAGTCCACAGTCCGGTGCGGGACACTTGTTTGCGACCCCCTCTACGATCCATGCCAGAAGTTCGAAGGGGAGCGCCGCAGGGAACTTCGTCAGGCGTCGACACCCGTCGACCGGGCTGACAGGGGGAACCAGCCGATTAACCGGGGCGTGGATACGATCAGTAAGCAGTACCGGGTAGGCAGTACACAGGACGGCAACACCGGAGGAGGTGCCCCATGGGAGTCCTGAAGAAGTTCGAGCAGCGTCTCGAAGGTCTGGTCAACGGCACCTTCGCCAAGGTGTTCAAGTCCGAGGTGCAGCCCGTGGAGATCGCGGGAGCGCTCCAGCGTGAGTGCGACAACAACGCGACCATCTGGAACCGCGACCGCACCGTCGTGCCCAACGACTTCATCGTGGAGCTGAGCGCCCCCGACTTCGAGCGCCTCAGCCCCTATTCCGGCCAGCTCGGCGACGAGCTCGCCGGCATGGTCCGCGACTACGCCAAGCAGCAGCGCTACACCTTCATGGGGCCGATCAAGGTCCACCTGGAGAAGGCGGACGACCTCGACACCGGTCTGTACCGGGTGCGCAGCCGTACGCTCGCCTCCTCCACCGACCAGCAGGCCCCCGGCTCCGCGGCCGGCGGTGCCCGCCCCGCAGGTGCCGCCGGCGGCTACGGGTACCCGCCCGCGGGTGCCCCGGCACAGCCGGCCGGCGCTCCCCCCATGCCCTCGGCGCCCCCGCCAGGCGCCCGCCCCGGCGGGTACGGATATCCGCAGCCGGCCCAGCCCGCCGCGCAGCGTCCCGGGGCCGCGCCCGGCGCCGCCCCCGGCTCCCGCACCAGGTACTGGATCGAGATCAACGGTGCCCGCCACCAGATCTCCCACCAGACCCTGGTGCTGGGCCGCAGCACCGACGCCGACGTGCGGATCGACGACCCCGGCGTATCCCGCCGGCACTGCGAGATCCGGACCGGAACGCCCCCGACGATCCAGGATCTCGGGTCCACCAACGGCATCGTGGTGGACGGGCAGCACACCACCCGCGCTACGCTCCGCGACGGCTCGCGGATCGTCGTGGGCAGCACCACCGTTATCTATAGGCAAGCCGAAGGGTGATCCGGGGGCAATGTCAGAGCTGACCCTCACGGTCATGCGGCTGGGTTTCCTGGCCGTACTGTGGCTGTTCGTGATCGTGGCCGTGCAGGTCATCCGCAGCGATCTGTTCGGTACGCGCGTCACACAGCGCGGATCCCGACGGGACGCCAACCGGGCGCAGCAGGCCACGCGCCAGGCGCCGCCGCAGCAGCGCCAGCAACCGGCCGGTGGCCGGGCGCGGCGCAACGCCCCCACCAAACTGGTGGTGACCGAAGGCACACTCACCGGCACCACCGTCGCGCTCCAGTCCCAGACCATCACCCTGGGCCGGGCGCACGACAGCACGATCGTGCTGGACGACGACTACGCCTCGAGCCGGCATGCCAGGATCTACCCGGACCGGGACGGTCAGTGGATCGTCGAGGACCTCGGGTCCACGAACGGCACCTATCTCGACCGGACCCGCCTCACGACCCCCACGCCGATCGCGCTGGGTGCACCGATCCGCATCGGCAAGACCGTCATCGAGCTGCGGAAGTAGTGCTACATCATGAATGAGCGCGAGCGGAGCGAGCACGCAGCGGCGGTCCACACCCGGGGCCCCGGCGCGCTCCCGACCGGAGGGTGGGCAGTGTGGCTCGACACGATCGGCTGTACCCGGAGCCGACGGGCGAGGTGCGCATGAGTCTGTCACTGCGCTTCGCCGCCGGTTCGCACAAAGGCATGATCCGCGAGGGCAACGAGGACTCCGGGTACGCCGGTCCGCGCCTGCTCGCGATCGCCGACGGCATGGGCGGCGCCGCGGCCGGCGAGGTCGCCTCCTCCGAGGCGATCTCCACCATCGTCCAGCTCGACGACGACATCCCGGGCTCGGACGTCCTCACCTCCCTCGGCGCGGCCGTCCAGCGCGCCAACGACCAGCTGCGCCAGATGGTCGAGGAGGACCCGTCGCTGGAGGGCATGGGCACCACCCTCACCGCCCTGCTGTGGACGGGCCAGCGGCTCGGCCTGGTGCACGTCGGCGACTCGCGCGCGTACCTGCTGCGCGACGGTGTCCTCACGCAGATCACCCAGGACCACACGTGGGTGCAGCGCCTCGTCGACGAGGGCCGGATCACCGAGGAAGAGGCCACCACCCACCCGCAGCGCTCCTTGCTGATGCGCGCCCTCGGCAGCGGCGACCACGTCGAGCCCGATCTGTCGATCCGCGAGGTGCGGGCCGGTGACCGCTACCTGATCTGCTCCGACGGCCTGTCCGGCGTCGTCTCCCACCAGACGATGGAGGAGACCCTCGCCAGCTACCAGGGTCCGCAGGAGACCGTCCAGCAGCTGATCGAGCTGGCGCTGCGCGGCGGCGGCCCGGACAACATCACCGTCATCGTCGCCGACGTCCTCGACCTGGACACCGGTGACACCCTCGCCGGGCAGCTGTCCGACACCCCGGTCGTGGTGGGCGCTGTCGCCGAGAACCAGAACCACCTGCACGACAACGGCATCATGCAGACCCCGGCCGGCCGCGCCGCCGGCCTCGGCCGCCAGGTGCCCGGACAGGGCGGCGGGGGCGGCGAGTTCGGCCCGCCCGGCTCCGGCGACACCACCGGCTACATCCCGGCGGACGGCTTCGGCGGCTACGGCGACGACGACTTCGTCAAACCACGGCCCCGGCGCCGCTGGCTGAAGCGATCCTTCTACGGCGTCCTCGCGCTGGCCGTCATCGGCGGCGGCCTCTACGGTGGCTACCGCTGGACGCAGACCCAGTACTACGTCGGCACCAACGACGAGCACGTCGCCCTCTACCGGGGCATCAGCCAGGACCTGGCCTGGGTCTCGTTGTCGAAGGTCGAGAAGGACCACCCCGAGATCGAACTCAAGTACCTGCCGCCCTACCAGCAGAAGCTGGTCGAGGCGACGATCGCCGAGGGCGGGCTGAAGAACGCCCAGGCGAAGATCGACGAGCTGGGCGTGCAGGCCTCCGCGTGCAAGAAGGAGGCGCAGCGACGCGCCGCCGAGAGCGAGAACAGCGCGCAGGCCGGCCAGGGCGAGGCAGGCGGTACCACGGGAACCACCCGCACCTCTGTCACGTCCAAGGCCACACCGACACCGTCGGCCACCGGTTCCACGTCCCCGAGCCAGTCCGCGACCGCGCCCACTCCCAGCCCCGGCCCCAGCCTCTCGGAGGAAGAGCAGAAGGTCGTCTCGCTGTGCGGTAAGCAGTAGGCAAGCCGTGAGAGGCCCCGTCACACGATGAGCAGTACTTCCAACCCGTCGACGCAGCACACGTCCACGATCGGCTCGATCGGCACGCCGAGCCGGCGCAACACCGAGCTCGGGCTCCTGGTGTTCGCCGTCCTCATCCCGGTCTTCGCCTACGCCAACGTCGGCCTCGCCATCAACGACGAGGTACCGGCCGGCCTGCTGAGCTACGGGCTCGGCCTGGGCCTGCTGGCCGGCGTCGGCCATCTCGTCGTCCGCAAGTTCGCGCCGTACGCCGACCCGCTGCTGCTGCCGCTGGCCACTCTGCTCAACGGGCTGGGGCTGGTCGCCATCTGGCGGCTGGACCAGTCCGAACTGCTGCAGGACATCGGCCAGGCCGGCACCGCCGCCCCGCGCCAGTTGCTGTACACGGCGATGGGCATCGCGCTGTTCATCGTGGTGCTGATCTTCCTCAAGGACCACCGCGCCCTGCAGCGCTACACGTACATCTCGATGGTCGGCGCGCTGTTCCTGCTGCTGCTGCCGCTGGTCCCGGGCCTCGGCCAGAACATCTACGGCGCGAAGATCTGGATCAACGTCGGCGGGTTCTCCATCCAGCCCGGTGAGTTCGCGAAGATCGTCCTCGCGGTCTTCTTCGCCGGCTACCTGATGGTCAAGCGGGACGCGCTCGCCCTGGCCAGCCGCCGCTTCATGGGCCTGTACCTGCCGCGTGGCCGCGACCTCGGCCCGATCCTCGTGGTCTGGGCGATGTCGATCCTGATCCTGGTCTTCGAAACCGACCTGGGCACGTCGCTGCTGTTCTTCGGAATGTTCGTCATCATGCTGTACGTCGCCACCGAGCGGACCAGCTGGATCGTCTTCGGTCTGCTGATGTCCGCGGTCGGCGCCGTCGGTGTGGCCTCCTTCGAGCCGCACATCCAGCAGCGTGTCGACGCCTGGCTCGACCCGATGCGCGAATACACGCTCTCCCGCCAGGGCGTGGGCGGCCACTCCGAGCAGGCGATGCAGGCACTGTGGGCGTTCGGCTCCGGCGGGACCCTGGGCACCGGCTGGGGCCAGGGCCACTCCGAGCTGATCCGGTTCGCCGCCAACTCCGACTTCATCCTCGCCACCTTCGGCGAGGAGCTGGGCCTCGCCGGTGTGATGGGCCTGCTGCTGCTGTACGCACTGATCGTGGAGCGCGGCGTGCGCACCGCCCTCGCCGCCCGAGACCCCTTCGGCAAGCTGCTCGCCATCGGCCTGTCCGGCGCCTTCGCCCTCCAGGTGTTCGTCGTCGCCGGCGGTGTGATGGGACTCATCCCGCTGACCGGTATGACGATGCCGTTCCTGGCGTACGGCGGATCGTCCGTGATCGCCAACTGGGCGCTGATCGGCATCCTGCTGAGAATCAGCGACACCGCGCGCCGCCCGGCGCCGGCCCCCGCCCCCAACCCCGACGCCGAGATGACCCAGGTGGTCCGCCCGTCATGAACAAGCCCCTGCGCCGGATCGCGATCTTCTGCGGACTGCTCGTCCTGACGCTGCTGATCCGCGACAACTGGCTCCAGTACGTCCGGGCGGACGAGCTGGCCACCGACACCGACAACCGCCGGGTCGCGATCGAGCGGTACGCCACCCCGCGCGGCGACATAATCGTCGACGGCAAGGCCATCACCGGCTCCAAGCGGGCCGCCAGCGGCGACTTCGAGTACGTCCGCACCTACAAGGACGGCCCCATGTGGGCCCCGGTCACCGGCTACGCCTCCCAGGCCTTCGGCACCAACCAGCTGGAGAACCTGGAGGACGGCATCCTCACCGGCAACGACGACCGGCTGTTCTTCCGCAACACCCTCGACATGCTCACCGGCAAGAACAAGGCCGGCGGCAACGTCGTCACCACCCTCAACGCGGCCGCGCAGAAGGCGGCGTACGAGGGCCTGGCCAAGCGGGGCAAGGGCGCCGTGGTGGCGCTGGACCCGGAGACCGGGGCGATCCTGGCGCAGGCCTCCTACCCGTCGTACGACCCCTCGACGATCGCCGGGTACTCCGACGACGACCAGAAGGCCTGGAACAAGCTCCAGAAGAAGGACAACGCGAACGACCCGATGCTCAACCGGGCGCTGCGCGAGACCTACCCGCCGGGCTCGACCTTCAAGGTCGTCACCGCGGCGGCGGCCCTGGAGCACGGCCTGTACCCGGAGGCGGACTCGCCCACCAAGACGCCGCTGCCGTGGACCATGCCGGGCACCACCAGGCCACTCCAGAACGAGGGGAACATCCCCTGCAAGAACGCGACCCTCAGGGTCGCCCTGCAGTGGTCCTGCAACACCGTCTTCGGCAAGGTCGGCTCCGACCTCGGCAACGACAAGATGCTGGAGACGGCGAAGAAGTTCGGCTTCACCGAGGAGCAGTTCACGCCGGTCCGCGCGAACGCCTCCGTGTTCTCCGAGGACATGGCCCCCTCCGAGGTGGCGCTGTCCTCGATCGGCCAGTTCAACACCGCCGCGACTCCGCTGCAGATGGCCATGGTCGCCGCCGCGGTCGCCAACGACGGCACGCTGATGAAGCCGTACATGGTCGACAAGCTCCAGGCGTCCAACGTCGACACCATCGAGCAGACCGAGCCGGAGGAGCTGAGCAAGCCGCTCTCCTCGGACAACGCGCAGGTGCTGCAGTCGATGATGGAGACCGTCGTCGACAAGGGCACCGGCAGCAACGCGAAGATCGACGGCGTGACCGTGGGCGGCAAGACCGGTACCGCCCAGCACGGCGTCGACAACAGCGAGAAGCCGTACGCCTGGTTCATCTCGTACGCCAAGCTCTCCGACGGCAGCTCGCCGGTGGCCGTGGCCGTCGTGGTCGAGGACCAGGAGGCGGACCGTGGCGACATCTCCGGCGGTGGCCTCGCGGCGCCCATCGCGAAGAGCGTGATGGAGGCGGTCATCCAGAGCAAGCAGTGAGAGCCCCGTCACGTCGCCTTCACATTGATGCACGTTGCGATACCGGTCCTGTATCGGCTGACGGGCTTGGCCAGGTCATACAAAGCGAGCCGGGTACGGTAGGCCCGGACGGCAGTCTCCGGTCGCACGACATGCCGACCGGGACCGACGGAGAGGGCTGGTAGGTAGCTTATGGAAGAGCCGCGTCGCCTCGGCGGCCGGTACGAGCTGGGCCCGGTGCTCGGCCGTGGTGGCATGGCGGAGGTTTACCACGCGCATGACACCCGGCTGGGACGCCAGGTGGCGGTGAAGACGTTGCGCGCGGATCTCGCTCGCGACCCGTCGTTCCAGGCCCGCTTCCGCCGGGAGGCCCAGTCGGCCGCCTCGCTCAACCACCCCGCGATCGTGGCGGTCTACGACACGGGTGAGGACTACATCGACGGGGTCTCGATCCCGTACATCGTCATGGAGTACGTCGACGGCTCCACGCTCCGTGAGCTGCTGCACTCCGGCCGCAAGCTGCTGCCGGAGCGCGCCATGGAGATGACCATCGGCATCCTCCAGGGCCTGGAGTACGCCCACCGCAACGGCATCGTCCACCGAGACATCAAGCCGGCGAACGTCATGCTGACGCGCAACGGCCAGGTCAAGGTCATGGACTTCGGTATCGCCCGCGCCATGGGCGACTCCGGCATGACGATGACGCAGACGGCCGCCGTGATCGGCACCGCGCAGTACCTCTCGCCCGAGCAGGCCAAGGGCGAGCAGGTCGACGCGCGAAGCGACCTGTACTCCACGGGCTGCCTGCTGTACGAGCTGCTGACGGTCCGCCCGCCCTTCGTGGGCGACTCCCCCGTGGCCGTCGCGTACCAGCACGTCCGGGAGGAGGCGCAGCCTCCGTCGGTGTTCGACCCCGAGATCACGCCGGAGATGGACGCGATCGTCCTCAAGGCGCTGGTCAAGGACCCGAACTACCGCTACCAGTCCGCCGACGAGATGCGGGCCGACATCGAGGCCTGCCTCGACGGCCAGCCGGTCGGCGCCACGGCGTCGATGGGCTCAGTCGGCTACGGCGGCTACCCCGACGACCAGCCGACGACGGCCATGCGCTCCGAGGGCCACGCCGGCGCGACGACCCTGCTGCCCCCCGCCAACCCGGACGACGGCGGCTTCGGCTACGACGACCGGCCCGACCGGCGTCGCCAGAAGAAGTCCAACACCTCGACGATCCTGCTGGTCGTCGCGGCGGTCCTGGTCCTGGTCGGCGCGATCCTGATCGGTCGCTGGGCGTTCGGCGAGGACGGGGTGAGCAACAGCCAGGTTCCGGTCCCCAACCTCGTGGGCCAGACCGAGGCGGACGCGAGGAAGTTGCTGACCAACAGCGACCTCGAAGTCGGAACGGTCACGCCGAAGCCCTGCGAGGAGGAGAAGAAGGGCAACGTCTGCTCGCAGGACCCGCAGCCCAAGACGCAGGTCGACAAGAACACCGTCGTTAACCTCGTGGTGTCGACGGGCGCGCCGAAGGTTGCCCTGCCGAACGTGATCGACAAGAACGTCGACACGGCGACGCAGCAGCTGGAGGAGAAGGGCTTCAAGGTCGAGACCAAGACCACGGAGTCCTCCTCCCCGGAGGGCACGGTCCTGAGCCAGAACCCCGACCCGGGCACCGAGTTGGAGAAGGGCTCGACGGTGACCCTTGAGGTGGCCAAGGCCCAGGAGAAGGCGACCGTCCCGGACGTCGCGGGTCAGTCCTGCGACGACGCCAAGAAGCGACTGCAGGAGAACAACCTCACCGGCAACTGCACCGAGACACCGGTCACGGATCCGAACCAGGACGGCAAGGTCTTCGAGATCACGCCCTCGGCCGGTTCGCAGGTCGACAAGAACTCGGTGGTGAACCTCAAGGTCGGCAAGCTCCAGCAGCAGCAGGTCGCCGTTCCCGGCGTCGTCGGCCGGACCGTGGACGAGGCCAAGCAGATCCTCCAGCAGGCGGGCTTCACCAACATCAATGTCGTGGGCTCCCAGGAGGGCAACGCCCGGGTCTTCCAGCAGGACCCGCCCCCCAACACGCCGGTCGCCGACCCGGCCGCCACACCGATCACCTTGACCGCTGCGGGCGGCGGCGGCAACAACGGCGGCGGCATCTTCGGAGGCAACGACGGCGACTGACCGCCCCCGCCGCACACGACGGAGCCCCGGCACCCACTCTCAGGGTGCCGGGGCTCCGTCGTACGTGCCGGGCGGTCTAGCGGAGCAGTTCCTTCGGCGGTGTGCGGTCGCCGTTCACCTTCTCCACGCGGTCCAGCTCGCCCCAGACGACGTACCGGTAGCGGCTGGTGAAGACCGGGGTGCAGGTGGTCAGGGTGATGTACTTGCCGGCCTTCTTGCGGCCGGACTCCTCGGGGATCGGGTCGAGGACCTTGACGTTGTACTTCGAGGTCTCGGGAAGGACGGCGTAGACCTCGTAGACGAACCACTTGTCCTTCGTCTCGAAGACGATCGGGTCGCCCTTCTTGAGCTTGTGGATGTCGTGGAACTTGGCGCCGTGACCGTCCCGGTGAGCGGCGAGCGAGAAGTTGCCGTTCTTGCCACTGGTGGGGAGGGTCGCCTTGACGGGGTCGGTGTAGTAGCCGGCCACGCCGTTGTTGAGGAGCTCCGTCGACGTGCCCTTCTTGATCAGGATCTCGTCCTTGTTCATCCCGGGCACGTGCAGGAATCCGATGCCGTCCTTGGTGTCCAGCCGGCCGGGGCCGGTGGGCTCGGAGGTGGCCCAGTGGTCGCGGACCCTGTCGCCTTCCTGGTGCGCCTTGCGGTCGGCGAGGACGTTCGTCCACCACAGCGAGTAGACGACGAACAGGCCGAGCACGAGGCCCGCGGTGATGAGGAGTTCACCGAAGACGCTGACCGCCATGGCGATCCGTCCGGGTCCGCGGCGCCGTGGCTCGGGAGCCCCGGGAACGGCGTCGGTGTGCTCTTCACGATCGGTGGTCGCTGCCACGTGTCATCTGCCCTTAACTGACGAGCGCATCCGGCTTGCCCTTGCTGCGCGGCCGTTCCTCGACCATCTTGCCCCAGACGATCATCCGGTACTTGCTGGTGAACTCCGGTGTGCACGTCGTCAGGGTGATGTAGCGGCCGGGCTCGGTGAAGCCCGACCCCGGGGGCACCGGGTCGAGCACGCTCACGTTGCTCGGCGAGGTCACCGGCAGGATCGACGCCATGTCGTAGACGAAGTACCTGTCCTGGGTCTCGACGACGATCGGATCGCCCGGCTGGAGCCTGTTGATGTAACGGAAGGGCTCTCCGTGCGTGTTGCGGTGTCCCGCGAGGCCGAAGTTGCCGGTCTTGTCGTCGGGCATCGCCGTCTTCAGCGCGCCCTCGGCGTAGTGACCGACCATGCCCCGGTCGAGCACCTTGTCGCTGTTGGTGCCCTCGGCGATCGGCACGACCACGTCCAGCTTGGGGATGTGCAGCAGCGCGAAGCCCTGCCCCGGCTGGAAGGCGCCCGGGTTGCGCTTGCCGTTCGCCCAGTCGTCCTGGAGCTGGCTGGCCTCGTTCCCCGCCTGGGCGTGCGCCCGGACGTTGGTCCACCACAGCTGGTAGGTGACGAAGAGGAGCATCAGCACGCCGGTGGTGATGAACACCTCGCCGATCAACCGGCTGGCGATGACCGCGGCGCCGGGCTTGCGCTCCCGCGCGAGCCGGCGGGCCTCGACGCGGGAGAGCGGTCGGCTCCGGTCGCCGCCTTCGGCCTCACCGGGTGAGCCGGCCTGACCTACGGGGTCGGCGTGGGCGCCATGGCGCCCGTGGCGGCGCTTGGCGCCCTTTCTGCGGGCCGCCCGACCTCCCGGAGCGGTCCCGGTCAACCCGGGACCCGTTGAGGTTCCTGTGGCTCCTGTGACGCCCGTGGCCCGTGCGGTCCTGCCCCGGCCGGCCACGGTGCCCGTCGACCCGGGCCCGCCCGGCGACTCCGGTATCCGCAGAGCCATCGTCTCGTCGTCCACCGGAGCCCCGCCCCTCGGTGAATGGCCCGGCGCACCGCCCACCGGCGCCTCGTACGGCTGCCGCCCGTACCAGTCCCCCAACGCACCCGCCCCCTCGTAGGGCTGCTGCCCGTACAAGGAGTCCTGGTCGCCGGCGTCGCCGTAGGCGGCGGTGCCGGACTCGCGCTCGGGGCGCAGCGCGGTCACGCCGTGGCCCTGCCCACCACCGGGGCGAGCCCCGCCGACCTCGCCACCGCGCCCTCGTCGCCGCACTCCGCCAGCCAGTTGGCCAGCATCCTGTGCCCGTGCTCGGTCAACACCGACTCGGGGTGGAACTGCACACCCTCGACGGGGAGGTCGCGGTGGCGCAGGCCCATGATGATGCCGTCGTGCGTGCGCGCGGTGACCTCCAGCTCGGCCGGCACCGTGGGTGGCTCGGCGGCCAGGGAGTGGTAGCGGGTCGCGGTGAACGGCGTGGGCAGCCCCGTGAAGACGCCCTTGCCCTCGTGCTCGACCAGCGAGGTCTTGCCGTGCAGCAGCTCGGGCGCACGGTCCACGACACCGCCGTACGCCACCTGCATGGACTGCATGCCGAGGCAGACGCCGAAGACGGGCACGCCGGTGGCGGCGCAGTGGCGGACCATGTCGATGCAGACGCCGGCCTGCTCGGGCGCGCCGGGGCCGGGTGACAGCAGCACGCCGTCGAAGCCGTCGCCCGCGTGCGCGGTCGAGACCTCGTCGTTGCGCAGGACCTCGCATTCGGCGCCCAGCTGGTACAGGTACTGGACCAGGTTGAAGACGAAGCTGTCGTAGTTGTCCACGACGAGAATGCGCGCGCTCACTGGTTGTCCACCGTCACATCGTTGAAGGGCAGCAGCGGTTCGGCCCAGGGAAAGACGTACTGGAACAGGACGTAGACCGCGGCCAGGATCAGTACCAGTGAGATCAGCGCCTTGATCCACGCGTTCCCCGGCAGATGCCGCCAGATCCAGCCGTACATGCCGTCCCTTCCGTCGCACCACGGCACCAGAAACTCACGCCGTACGCCACCAGACTAACGGCGCAGAGCGGCTGGTTTCCCGGCCTCCACAGGCTGTGTGGAATCCAGATGCGCCCAGACGATCAGGCGGTGGCTGTGGCCCCACTCCGGTTCGCAGGTGGTGAGGGTCAGATAGCGGCCCGGACGTGTGTACCCCGACTTACGTGGCAGCGGGTCGATCACCTCAACGTCCGTCGGAACGGTCTTGTACGGCCCCTTGTCGATCCGGTACGTGAACCAGGTCGTCCCGTCCGTCAGCACCACCGCGTCACCGGGCCGCAGCCGCGGAAAGTCCTTGAACGGATCGCCGTACGTGCGCCGGTGCCCGGCGACGGAGAAGTTGCCCTTCTGCCCGAGTTGCGCGGTACCGGCGTAGTGCCCGAGGCCCTTCTTCAAGGTGCCGGTGGCGGTGCCTTCGAGCACGGGCTTGTTCCACGTGAAACCGAGCCGCGGGACGTACATGATCGCGAAGGCCCGGCCGTTCTCGTACGCCGTCGGCTTCGGGGGCGCGGCGGGGGCGCCCGGGGCCCCCGTGCCCGTCGGGCGGACCTCGCCCTGGGCCCACTGCCGCTCGAGGCGGCCGATCTCGTCGTCCATGACGGTGTCGGCCCTCACGCCGGTCCAGAAGAGCACGTAGACGACAAACAGCACGATCACGGTGCCGACGGTGATGCACAGTTCGCTGACGGTCCTGACGACTAAGCGCACCTGCGGCTCCTGGGAAGGCGCTCACTCCATGGGCTGGGCGTACCGCAGATCCACTGTGCCGGAGTAGCCGGGCAGAGTCACCGTCCCGTTCTCCTCGACTTTCCAGCCGAGGCCGTACACGTTGACGTACACCATGTAGTTCTGGATCGCCGGGGAGGCGGAGAGCGCCTGCTGGAGCTTCTCGGGGTCCCCGACCGCGGTGATCTTGTACGGCGGTGAGTAGACGCGGCCCTGGAGGATCAGGGTGTTGCCCACGCAGCGCACGGCGCTGGTGGAGATCAGCCGCTGGTCCATGACCTTGATGCCCTTGGCGCCGCCCTGCCAGAGGGCGTTCACCACGGCCTGCAGGTCCTGCTGGTGGATGACCAGGTAGTCGGGCTGGGGCTCGGGATAGCCGGGGAGCTTGGCGGTGGCGTTCGGCGGCGCGTCGTCCAGGGTCACCGAGATCGCCTCGCCGGTGAGCTTGTGGGTCCCGGCCTCGTTCTCCAGGGCGGCGAGCTTGTCGTCCTCCGCCTTGGTGCTGCCGTCGCCCCGGTCGGCCAGGGACTCCACGTCCTCACGCAGGGCGGCGTTGGCCTCGCCGAGCTCGCCGTTGTTGCGGCTGCGTTCGTGGATCAGGTCCGAAAGCTTCAGCAGGGACGCGTCCGTGCGGATGTTGGTGCCCTTGGCCGTATGGAAGCTGGTGAAGAAAATGAGGCCCGCGAGAGCGAAGACGGCCGCTGTGAGGAGCCGCACGGGCCGGAAGGCCCCTCGGCTCTCAGCACTGGATCCCGTCCCGGGGGAGTCGGCAGAATTGCTCAACGTACCCTTATCTCCTTCGGCGCCACGGAAGCACTACGCTAACGGACGCCCGGGGGAGCGCTCAGTGTCCCCTTGTACGCTGCCCCGAGCCCGACCCAGTTCCCTGCGCGGCCACGCAGCGCATCGACAGGAGAGACCCTCGTGCCGAAGTCACGTATCCGCAAGAAGGCCGACTACACGCCGCCGCCCTCGAAGCAGGCGACCAGCATCAAGCTGACGAACCGTGCATGGGTCGCACCGGTCATGCTCGCCTTGTTCCTCGTCGGCCTGGCCTGGATCGTCGTCTTCTATGTGACCAACAGTTCGCTGCCCATCGAGTCGCTGGGCAACTGGAACATCGTGGTCGGCTTCGGCTTCATCGCGGCCGGATTCGGCGTCTCCACGCAGTGGAAGTAGCCGGTCTCCGCCCGGTGACGTGGTCCGTGGAAGGGCAGGCCACCGGGCGGTGAACGGAGTTCTGACCACGGCTATCCGCTGAGTTATCCACAGCCCCGGGAGAATTTCCACACCTGACCTGGGGAAAAGACGACGATCTGTGGATAACCCATCGGACGTTGACGCCGGTACGACCGTCACACCATCCCTCGAATGCTGTTCGACCCCTGCCTGACCTGCGGAAACACTGGTCAGCGACAGGGGGCACATGCGTTCCCGCACACTATGCGCAAGATGCGGCACACGCTGTGGACAACTGCCAAGCTCAGTGGATAACCCTCGGGCTCAACTGAGCTGGGCCGTTCGCAGCAGCGTCACACCGACCACCACGGCCAGCATCAGCGCACAGACGCCGTACTGCACCAGGGCCCGGCGCTCACGCGGGGCGTGCACCATCGCGTAGCCGATGACCAGACCGCCGGCAAGGCCGCCGATATGGGCCTGCCAGGCGATGCCGCCCACCGTGAACGTGAAGATCAGGTTGATCGCCAGCAGTGCCAGGACGGGCCGCAGATCGTAGTTCAGCCGACGCATCAGGACGGCCGTCGCGCCGAAGAGCCCGAAGACCGCGCCGGAGGCTCCGAGCGAGGCGGTCGTAGGAGCTTCCAGCAGGAAGGTCAGGGCGCTGCCCGAGAGGCCGGAGATGAAGTACAGCGTCAGGTAGCGAACCCGGCCGAGGGCCGCTTCCAGGGGGCCGCCGAGCCACCAGAGGCTGAGCATGTTGAACGCGATGTGCCAGATCGCCTCGTGCGTGAACATCGAGGTGACCAGGCGATACCACTCGCCCTCGACCACGCCCTCCGTCGGTCCCCAGGGGGCCGGCGGCCACTCGCCGATCAGTACCAGGCTGTTCAGCACCGACGGGCGTGCCCGGACGAGGAGGAACACCGCGAGGTTGATCCCGATCAGGATCTTGGTGACCAGCCGGGGGTCGGCGGCGACTGTGCCGCCCGCAAGGGTGCGGGGGCGGGAGGCGCTCGGCGCGTGACCGGTGCCGGCGGCGCCGCGGACACATTCGGGGCACTGGAAACCGACGGAGGCACTGACCATGCAATCGGGGCATATCGGACGATCACAGCGCGTGCAGCGCACACCGGTCTCGCGGCCCGGGTGGCGATAGCAGACAGGCGCGCCCTGTGCGTCCGGCTGACTGCCCTGCGCCTGGTCCATGAGCTCCCCTAAGTCGTCGTGGCACTGCAACGCCCCGCTCATCTTTACGGACGAGCGGGGCGTTTGGTTCCCCACCGGGAGGTCTCGGGCCCCTCTGCGGGGCCCGACCTCGGCACTGACGGGGACCGAGCCCGTGCGTGATCCCGCGGGCCCCGCGGGATCAGGTTTCGCGGGACCTCAGGCCTCGCGGGACTCGACGACGACCGACTCGATGACGACGTCGTTCAGCGGCCGGTCGGTGCGCGGGTTGGTCTGGGCGCTCGCGATGGTGTCCACGACCTTCTGGCTGGCCGCGTCGGCGACCTCGCCGAAGATGGTGTGCTTGCGGTTCAGCCAGGCCGTCGGGGAGACGGTGATGAAGAACTGCGAGCCGTTGGTGCCCGGGCCGGCGTTCGCCATGGCCAGCAGGTACGGCTTGTCGAACTGCAGGTCAGGGTGGAACTCGTCCCCGAACTCGTAGCCCGGGCCGCCCGTGCCGTTGCCCAGCGGGTCACCGCCCTGGATCATGAAGCCGCTGATGACCCGGTGGAAGACCGTGCCGTCGTACAGCTTGTCCGTGGACTTCTGACCCGTCGCGGGGTTGGTCCACTCCCGCTCGCCATTGGCGAGCTCGACGAAGTTCTTGACCGTGTTCGGCGCCTGGTTCGGGAACAGCCGAACCGCGATGTCGCCGTGGTTGGTCTTCAGGGTGGCGTAAAGCTGCTCAGCCACGATCTGCCTTCCGTTGTCTTCCTGTGACTCCACGATCCTCGCACGGTCCACGCCCGGCGTCGCCCGACGCCCACCGACAG
Organism: Streptomyces sp. NPDC086077; assembly: GCF_040686175.1. Classification (NCBI taxonomy): domain Bacteria; kingdom Bacillati; phylum Actinomycetota; class Actinomycetes; order Kitasatosporales; family Streptomycetaceae; genus Streptomyces; species Streptomyces sp. NPDC086077. Next base: position 15,463 of record NZ_JBFBJT010000157.1, read on the forward strand.
CCGCGTATCCGGGCGTCCCGCTTGCGGAATTCCTGACCAGTCGCCCCGCGACACGGGCGCTGAGCCCCGATCCGTGGCATTGTCGACGACAAGCTCCTGTTGCCCCTTATTCATCCGCTATTGCACCGCAATCGTGACCCGGATGCCCGCCCTCGCATGCCGCATCACTCTCGGACATGCATGATCCGTAAAAGGGTGGAAAGTCGAAATACCGTACGCCACCGAGGAGGAGGAAACCCGTGACCCGCATCGACAGCGTGCGCGCCGCGACCGGCTCGGCGAAGGACAGCGTGCTGCACGCCGCGGAAGTGGTGGCGCCCTACGCCGACACGGCCAAGGACCGGGCCGCGCACTACGCACACGAGGCACGCGTACGGCTCGCGCCCAAGGTGTCGCAGGCCACTGGGCAGGCTCGCGTCCAGTACGCGTCGCATCTCGCGCCGCACGTGGAGCAGGCCCGCTACCAGGTCCGTTCGCATGTGCCGCCGAAGGTCGACCACGCCGCCCATGAGGCCGCCGCCCGCGCCCGCGAGGCCGCACGTCAGGCCGCCGACTACTCCCTGCCGAGGATCGAGCAGGCAGTGGCCGCGGCCGGGCCCGTCAAGGAGGAGGCCGCGGCCCGGGGTACGGCCGCACTGGCCGCGCTGCGCGGCCAGGTCTCGCCCAAGGAGATCCAGAAACTCGTCCGCAAGCACGAGCGCCGGGCCAAGGCCGGCCGGGCCGTGAAGGTGCTGGCCGTGATCGGTGTCCTCGCGGGCGGCGCCTTCGCCGCCTGGAAGTGGTGGGACAAGCAGGCCAACCCCGACTGGCTGGTCGAGCCCCCTGCCGCGACCGAGGTCTCCGAATCCGGCCGGCTCACGTCGGTGGACGGCAGCGGTCAGTCCGTCCTCGACCCTGAGGTACAGGCCAAGCAGGCCGAGGACGAGGCCGCGAACCGCGACGACCGCGGCTGAGCCGAGATCACCAGAAACTGTGGGGCGGGCGACCTGAGGGTCGCCC
>NZ_JBFBJT010000158.1:0-16272 GCF_040686175.1 Streptomyces sp. NPDC086077
AAGGAATCCAGGGACGGGGTCAGGGTCCACGGCCGAGGGGTCGCCGACTCGATCTCCCCGGCCGGTTTGAAGGCGCCGGGGCCCCGCCCTATGAACGCTGCCGACGTCTATGCCGTACTACCGACCTCAGTTGTCGTCCTCGTCGATGAGGAACCCACGCATCGGCGAGGGGGCCTGGCCCATCGGCGACGGGCCCTGCGGCCGCACCGGAGCCATCGGCTGGGTCATCGCCGGGGACATCTGCTGCTGGCCACCGTAGGACGGGCCGGCCGGCGAGGGGCCGCCACCCATCGTCTGGTTGCCACCGTAGGACGGGGCACTCGCGCCGGCCGGGGCCATCGAGGGCGCCGGGGACGGCGGGAGGGACGCGGTCGCGGGGGTCCGCGGCGGGGCGAGCGAGTCGTCCGCCTGGGTCTCCAGCTGACGCAGCTGCGACTCCAGGTAGGACTTCAGGCGCGTGCGGTACTCCCGCTCGAAGCCGCGCAGGTCCTCGACCTTGCGCTCCAGCGTGGCGCGGGCGGACTCCAGCGAGCCCATCGCGACGCGGTGCTTCTCCTGGGCGTCCCGCTCCAGCGCGTCGGCCTTGGCGCGGGCGTCCCGCTCCAGGCCCTCGGCGCGCGAACGAGCCTCTCCGACGATCTTGTTGGCCTCGGAACGGGCCTCCGCGATCGCCTGGTCGGCGGTCTGCTGGGCGAGCGACAGAACGCGCGCGGCGCTGTCACCACCGGGGCCCTGGCCGGGCATACCGGGGCCACCCATCGGACCGCCCATGGGACCCGGGCCCATCTGACCCTGCATCGGTCCCTGGCCCATCGGCCCCTGACCCATCGGGCCTGGACCCTGCGGACCCTGACCGCCGGGACCGGCGGGCAGCTGCGGGGCACCGCTCGGCAGCTGGGGCGGGCCACCCATGGGGCCACCCATCTGCTGCTGCGGCGGGCCCGATATGCCGGCGGGCACAGGAGCGCCGGGACCGCGCATGCCCTGCTGCGGCATACCTTGCTGCGGCATGCCCTGCTGGGGCATACCCTGCTGGGGCATACCCTGCTGAGGCATCCCCTGCTGAGGCATCCCCTGCTGCTGGTCCGGCCCCTCCGGGGGCTTGCGCATGTTCTGCTGGTTCTGCGCGGCGGCGCGGGTGGCCGCGGCCAGCTTCGCGCGCAGGTCCTCGTTCTCGCGCAGCAGACGGGTCAGCTCGGCTTCGACCTCATCGAGGAAGGCATCGACCTCGTCCTCGTCATAGCCTTCTCGGAGGCGGACGGTCGTGAACTGCTTGTTCCGCACGTCCTCGGGGGTCAACGGCATCTCTTCACCTCAACGTAGTCGTCGGCATTCGGCAAGACCGTAGTTCACATCGCTCACAGCCGACTCACGATCGAGATCAGGATGTAGACGATGATCATCAGTACGAAGAAGGACAGGTCGAGCGCCACGCCCCCGAGACGCAGCGGCGGAATGAACCGCCGCAGAAGCTTGAGCGGTGGATCAGTGACAGTGTAGGTGGCCTCCAGAACGACCACCATCGCCTTGCCGGGTTGCCATGAGCGGGCGAACTGGAAGACGTAGTCCATGACCAACCGGAAGATGAGCACGATGAGGAAGCACATCAGCGCGATGTAGACGACATCCAGGACCACGCTCATGACCCTTGCTTCCCTCTCCCCTGATCCATGCTCTGGGTACTGCTCGGTGATGCTTGTACTGATGTTTCCGGTCGTACGTCTCAGCTCTGGTTGAAGAACCCGCCCTCTGCGATGCGGGCCTTGTCCTCCGCCGTGACATCGACGTTAGCAGGAGACAACAGGAACACCTTCTGCGTCACCCGCTCGATACTGCCGTGAAGACCAAACACCAAACCCGCCGCAAAGTCGACAAGTCGCTTGGCGTCTGTGTCATCCATCTCAGTCAAGTTCATGATCACCGGGGTGCCCTCACGGAAGTGTTCCCCGATGGTACGGGCTTCGTTGTAGGTCCGCGGGTGAAGCGTGGTGATCCGGTACGGCTCTCGTTCCGACACGACTTTGGGCATGATCACCGGCGCGTTCTTCTCCAGGCTCTGACGTTCTTGTGTGATGGATGCCACGGGCGCGATGCGCGCCGGACGTCCGGATTCCGCGGGTAGCGAAGCGGCGTGGGCGAGCGGTTCGCGAGGCGCCGGAGGCTGCACCATTCGTACCGGTTCATCCCTTTGGGACTGATGTGCACTGTGAGACTGGTGCGACGACTCGTGGCGCCGGTGGTCCCGCTCGGGCTCCGGGTCGAGTTCGGGTTCGAAGTCGTCGTCGGGGTCGAATCCCCTGCCGTCGTACCCATCGTCCTCCACGAGGCCGAGGTAGACCGCCATCTTGCGCATCGCGCCGGCCATGCTCTGAGTCCTCCGCTCTGTGGTGGATCGGCTGACGACTGCCAAGTGCCCGCGATCCACGAGGTCGTTACGCCCGCCCTGCGACGGCAATGACCATATTTTCTGCTGTGGTCCGACTTCTTGGCGACGTTACCCGAGCCTGGGGCGGACTCCGAGTACCGCAGTGCCGACGCGCACATGTGTCGCTCCGGCGGCCACGGCCTGTTCGAGGTCCGCACTCATCCCTGCCGAGACCATGGTGGCAGCCGGATGGGTCCGGCGCATGTCAGTCGACAAATCCATCATCCGCTCGAACGCCGCCAGTTCGCGTCCCGCGAACTGGCCGGTGAGCGGCGCGACGGTCATCAGCCCGTCCAGCCGCAACCCCGGAGCCCCGGCCACAAGGTCGGCCAACTCCCCGATGCCGCCCGGCGCCACACCGCCCCGCTCGCCCCGCGCGCTGTCGCCCGCGTCGAGCGCGACCTGGATCAGGCACCCCAGCTCGCGCCCGGCGCGCACGGCCTCCTTGGACAGAGCCGTGACAAGCTTGGAACGATCTACGGACTGTACGACATCCGCGTAACCGACCACGGAACGCACCTTGTTGGTCTGCAACTGGCCGACGAAATGCCAAGTAAGGGGCAGATCCGAGCATTCCGCGGCCTTGGGTGCCGCGTCCTGGTCGCGGTTCTCGGCGACATGGCGCACACCGAGCTCCGACAGGATCCGCACATCGGCCGCGGGGTAGGTCTTGGTGACCACGATCAGGGTCACCTCCTCGCGCCGCCGCCCGGCGGCCGCGCACGCGGCGGCGATGCGCTCCTCCACATTCGCCAGATTCCTGGCGAGTTCGTCCTTGCGGTCCGTCATGTCCGATCAGTCCAGCCACACATAGCCCGCGAGCCGACCGGTGGTGCGGTCGCGGCGGTACGAGAAGTGATCACCCGACTCCAGCGTGCACACCGGCGACAGCTCCCGGTCGCGCACCCCGAGCCGGGTGAGCTGGGCGTGCACTCCGGCGGCCACGTCGACCGCGGGCGTGCCCCAGCTCGTTTCGGCGTACGCCTCCGGCTCGACGGCGGCCACCTCGGCGCGCATCGCCTCCGGCACCTCGTAGCACCGGCCGCAGACGGCGGGTCCGGTGCGGGCCACGATCCGCTCCGGCTCGGCACCCAGTTCCATCATCGCGCGTAGCGCGGCCGGGACGACCCCGGCGATCATGCCTGGCCGGCCCGCGTGGGCCGCGGCGGCGACCCCGGCGACGGGGTCGGCGAGCAGGACGGGTACGCAGTCGGCGGTGAGGACGGCGAGGGCCAGGCCCCGCTGCCGGGTCACGATCGCGTCGACCGACGGGATCTTCGCAGCGGAGTCCCAGGGTCCGTCGACCACGGCCACGTCGTCACCGTGCACCTGGTTCATCCAGACGACCCGCCCGGGGTCGAGCCCGAGGGACTTGGCGGCCAGCTCGCGATTGGTCCGTACCGCCTCGGGGTCGTCCCCGACCGCCCCGCCGAGATTGAGCTCCTCGTACGGAACGGCGCTCACCCCGCCCCACCTGTCGGTGAAAGCGAAGTGCGCGCCGTTCACGGTGTCGCGCTGTCCTATCACTTCAGGAAGTCCGGTACGTCCAGTTCCTCGGCCGCGCTGTCCGTGTAGCTGCGCGACGGCGGCACCGGCGGCGGCGCCTGGATCTCGCTCACCGGCTCGGGCGCGGGCTCCGGCTCCTCCTTCGGCTTGACGCTGCCGAGGGCGCCGAACGACGGGCGGCTCTCGGTCTGCCGTGCCGGAGCCGGCTCCTCGCGCTTGGCGGAGGTCGAGCCGAGGACGTTGTCCCGGCGGGCGGGGGGCTGGCCCCCGTCGAAGCCGGCCGCGATCACGGTGACCCGGACCTCGTCGCCGAGGGCGTCGTCGATGACCGCGCCGAAGATGATGTTGGCCTCGGGGTGGGCGGCCTCGCTGACCAGCTGGGCGGCCTCGTTGATCTCGAACAGTCCGAGGTCGGAGCCGCCGGAGATGGAGAGCAGCACGCCCCGGGCGCCGTCGATGGACGCCTCCAGGAGCGGCGAGGAGATCGCCATCTCGGCCGCGGCCACCGCGCGGTCGTCGCCGCGGGCCGAGCCGATGCCCATGAGGGCCGAACCGGCCTCCGACATGACCGACTTCACGTCGGCGAAGTCGAGGTTGATGAGGCCGGGGGTGGTGATGAGGTCGGTGATGCCCTGGACACCGGAGAGAAGGACCTGGTCGGCCGACTTGAAGGCGTCGAGGACCGAGACCTGGCGGTCCGAGATGGACAGCAGCCGGTCGTTCGGGATGACGATGAGGGTGTCGACCTCTTCCCGGAGTTCGGCGATGCCGTCCTCGGCCTGGTTGGCGCGGCGCCGTCCCTCGAAGGTGAACGGGCGCGTGACCACGCCGATGGTGAGGGCGCCCAGCGAGCGGGCGATGTTGGCCACGACGGGCGCGCCGCCGGTGCCGGTGCCGCCGCCTTCACCGGCGGTCACGAAGACCATGTCGGCCCCCTTGAGGACCTCCTCGATCTCCTCGCGGTGGTCCTCGGCGGCCTTGCGGCCGACGGCCGGGTTGGCTCCGGCGCCGAGTCCGCGGGTGAGTTCCCGGCCGACGTCGAGCTTCACGTCGGCGTCGCTCATCAACAGCGCCTGTGCGTCGGTGTTGATGGCGATGAACTCGACACCCTTGAGACCGACCTCGATCATCCGGTTGATGGCATTGACACCACCGCCGCCGACACCGATGACCTTGATGACTGCGAGGTAGTTCTGCGGTGCTGCCACGTCGAAGGCCTCTCGCCTCGAATTACGTGCCGTCGTCTCGCGGTGCCCCGCGGTCCGACGACTGATGCCGAATGGGACGGTCCGTAACGCCGACCCGAACCCTAACGCTGAAGTTTAGGGTTACCAGTGTGTCTGTTCCCTGGAGTCTTCTGAACAGGACACTAAGTCGACAAGTGGCGCACGTTCAACGAACACGCCGAACCTCCCGTTTTTCTTTTCACCCTATGTGATCAGCCGTAGCGCTGCCCAACCAGGGTGCTGGCCTGCGCTGATGTGCGTCAACTCCCTGATGACGCAGGGGCGGTGGGAACGCTGACGTCGAAGTGCCGCGCGCCGGAAGCGGCTTTCATGAGAGCGGTGAGACTACGGGCCTTCGCCGACCCCTTCTCGCCGCTCCCCCACGCCACCGTGCGTCCGCCGGTCAACTCCAGTGAGATCTCGTCGAAGGAACGGACCTTGACGACTCGGGTCTGCCGGGCGACCGCGGCGGGAACGGCGTCGGCGACCCGGACCGCCTCGCGTACCAGGCGGAGCTCTCCGAAACGGCGGTGACTGGCCGCGGCCGAACCCGACCGGGACACCGTCAATTCCAGGAGCGGAACGCCTTTCGGGGCCTCGGAAACCGTGGCGAAACGGACACCTTCGTCGTCCACTTCGACGAACTCGCGACCCTTTTCGACGAGCAGCACCGGGGTCCGCTCGGTCACTTTCAGACTGATTCCATGCGGCCAGGAACGGGCCACCCGAACCGCGTCAATTCGGGGCAATTTCCGGCGCAGTCGCGCCTCGATCCGGTCGGTGTCGACCGAAATCAGCGGAGCGCCGACCGGTACGTCGGCGGCATCACGTACCTGCGCGGGCGTCAGGACGCCGGTCCCGGAGACGGTCACGCGCTCCACGCGCGTCCACTGCGCGCCGTACAACAACCAGCCGGCACCGGCTCCGAGGAGAATCAGGACAAGCCCAAGAATGATGATCGTACGAAGCCTGGGCAGCCTCAGCCTCCGGACGGGGGGCGGGCCGGACGTCTCCTGCTGGCGTGCACCGCGCTCGGCGGTGGTCGGTCCGGCCACGCTCCCTGCCTTCCGTTCAAACGTGCCTAACGGTGTGCACGGTTGGCGGCGATCGCCTCGTACACCATCCCGACGAGGAGTTCGTCGGCGTCCCGGCGGCCGAACTCACCGGCGGCGCGGGACATCTCGTACAGCCGGTGCGGGTCGGCGAGCACGGGCAGGACGTTCTGCTGCACCCACTCCGGGGTGAGTTCCGCGTCGTCGACCAGCAGTCCGCCGCCGGCCTTGACCACCGGCTGGGCGTTCAGCCGCTGTTCACCGTTGCCGATGGGCAGCGGGACGTAGGCGGCCGGCAGTCCGACGGCGGAGAGTTCGGCGACGGTCATCGCGCCGGCCCGGCAGAGCATCATGTCGGCCGCGGCGTACGCGAGGTCCATCCGGTCCAGGTAACTTACCGGGATGTACGGGGGCATCCCCGGCATCTGGTGAACCTGCGGCAGTTCGTTCTTCGGACCGACCGCGTGCAGGATCTGGATCCCCGCCTGCTGGAGCCACGGGGCGACCTGCTGGACCACCTCGTTGAGCCGCCGGGCGCCCTGCGAGCCGCCGGTGACCAGCAGCGTGGGCAGGTTGGGGTCGAGGCCGAACATCGCGCGGGCCTCGGGCCGGGCTGCGGCCCGGTCCAGGGTGGCGATGGAGCGCCGCAGCGGGATGCCGATGTAGCGGGCGCCGCGCAGCTTGCTGTCGGGCGTGGAGACGGCGACCTGGGAGGCGTACCGGGAGCCGATCTTGTTGGCAAGGCCGGGGCGGGCGTTCGCCTCGTGGATGACGATCGGCACACCGAGCCGCTTGGCGGCCAGATAGCCGGGCAGGGCGACGTAGCCGCCGAAGCCGACCACGGCGTCCGCCTTGGTGCGTTCCAGGATCTGCTCGGCCGCCTTGATCGTGCCGCGCAGCCGGCCCGGGACGGTGATCAGCTCGGGAGTGGGCTTGCGCGGCAGGGGGACGGCCGGGATCAGCGCCAGCTCGTAGCCGCGTTCCGGGACGAGCCGGGTCTCCAGGCCGCGCTCCGTGCCGAGGGCCGTGATCCCCACCGTCGGGTCCTGCCTGCGCAGGGCGTCCGCGAGGGCGAGCGCGGGCTCGATGTGGCCGGCGGTCCCCCCACCAGCGAGTACGACATGCACCGAAATTCACCGCTCTCCGGACGAGCGCGCCGTGGCGCGCCGTCGCATCGTGTTCCAACTCCGGGGACTCCGATTGGACGCAGTACCCCCGGCCCCCCGCTTTCTACCAAAGCGGGGTTGCCGCATCGCAAGCGCCGCCCGCGCAGCGGGCTCGTCGCGCGCGAAGGCGATCAGCAACCCGATGGCGAACATGGTCGGCAGCAGGGCGGATCCCCCGTAGGAGAACAGCGGGAGGGGGACGCCGGCGATCGGCAGCAGGCCGAGCACCGCACCGATGTTGATCACGGCCTGGGCCGTGATCCAGGTGGTCACGCCTCCCGCGGCATACCTGACGAAGGGGTCCTCCGTGCCTCCGGCCACGCGGATACCCGCATAGCCTAGAGCGGCGAAGAGGGCGAGCACCGACAGCGTCCCCGCCAGACCCAGTTCCTCACCGGTGACGGCGAAGATGAAGTCGGTGTGCGCTTCCGGGAGTTGCCCCCATTTTTCCACACTCGCACCGAGTCCGGAACCGAAGAGGCCGCCGGAGGCCAGGGCGTAGATGCCATGCACGGCCTGCCAGCAGGAGCCGTCGGGGCCCATCTCGGTGGCACCGATGCAGCGGAACCGGTCCAGCCGGTTGGAACTGCTCTGGATCAGGATCGCGCCGAGCACCGCGGCGACCGCCAGTACGCCGACGAACAGCCGGGTCGGGGCGCCCGCCAGCCACAGCAAGCCGAACAGGATCGCCGTGAGGATGATCGCGGTGCCCATGTCGCCGCCGAGCATGATCAGGCCGAGCAGCATGAACGCGACCGGCACCAGCGGCACCAGCATGTGCTTCCACTGCGCGAGCAGGTTCTTGTCCTGCTTGCGGGCGAGCAGGTCCGCGCCCCACAGCACCAGGGCGAGCTTGCCGAACTCGCTCGGCTGGAGCTGGAAGGAGCCCCCGAGGGAAATCCAGTTCTGGTTGCCGTTGACAGCCATCCCTATCCCCGGCACCTGCACCAGGGCCATCAGGAAGACCGCACCGGCGATGATCGGGTAGGCGAGTGCCCGGTGCAGCTTCACCGGCATCCGGGAGGCGACGTACAGCAGCACCGCGCCGATGACGGCGGCCAGCATCTGCTTGCGGAAGAAGTACGACCCCGACAGGGACATCTGCAGCGCGGTGATCTGGGAGGCCGAGTAGACCATCACCAGGCCCAGCACGGTGATCAGCAGGCTGCCGCCGAGGATGAGGTAGTACGCCGTCAGCGGCCGGTCCCAGGCGCGGCGCACGCGGATGTAGACCCGTACGGCGCGGTTCTCGCGCGGCTGACGGGCGGCGGCGGGCGCGCGGACGGTTCGTCGGACCGGAGGACGTCCGGTACGGCTGCCGGACATCAGCGGCTCCCACCGGCGGGGAGTCTAAGCCGAGCAAACCCGAGCCTCATCCGAGTCACCTGTCCCTCCAAGGGTCCCCACAGCACCCGCCGTGGCCGAGACCCGCCGTCAGGCGCCCGCGCCGAGTTCGCGAACCGCCTCCGCGAACGCGTCTCCTCGCTTGTTGTAGTTGGCGAACATGTCCATGGAGGCACAGGCGGGTGCGAGAAGCACCGTGTCTCCGGTGACGGCCAGGCGCCGCGCCTCCTGGACAGCCGCGAGCATCGCCCCAGTGTCGGTCCGGTCGAGGTCGACGACGGGTACCTCCGGGGCGTGTCGCGCCAGGGCTTCCCGGATCAGGGCGCGATCGGCGCCGATGAGCACGGCCCCGCGAAGCCGCTTCGCCGACTTGGCGACCAGTTCGTCGAAGGTCGCGCCCTTGGCGAGTCCGCCCGCGATCCACACGATCGACTCGTATGCCGCCAACGAGGCCTCGGCGGCATGGGTGTTGGTGGCCTTGGAGTCGTCGACGTACGCCACCCCGTCCACGTCGGCGACGTGCGAGATGCGATGGGCGTCCGGGGTGAAGGCGCGCAGGCCGTCCCGCACGGCGCGGGCGGGCACGCCGTAGGCGCGGGCGAGGGCCGCCGCCGCAAGGGCGTTGGCGATGTTGTGCGGGGCCGGCGGGCTGACGTCGGAGACCTCGGCCAGCTCCTGGGCGTTCTTGTGCCGGTCCTCGACGAAGGCGCGGTCGACCAGGATGCCCTCCACGACGCCGAGTTGGGACGGCGCCGGGGTGCCCAGCGTGAAGCCGACGGCCCGGCAGCCCTCCTCGACGTCCGCCGCGCGCACCAGGTCCTCGGTGGCCTTGTCGGCCGCGTTGTAGACGCAGGCGACGCGATTGCCCTCGTAGACACGGCCCTTGTCGGCGGCGTAGGCCTCCATGGAGCCGTGCCAGTCGAGGTGGTCGGGGGCGAGGTTCAGCACGGCGGCGGAGTGGGCGCGCAGCGAGGGCGCCCAGTGCAGCTGGTAGCTGGACAGCTCGACGGCGAGGACGTCGTAGCGCTCCTCGCCGAGCACCGCGTCCAGCAGCGAGACGCCGATGTTGCCGACGGCGGCGGCGCGCAGTCCGGCCGCCCGCAGGATCGAGGCGAGCATCTGGACGGTCGTGGTCTTGCCGTTGGTGCCGGTGACGGCGAGCCAGGGAGCCGCGTCGGGGCCCCGCAGCCGCCAGGCCAGTTCGACGTCGCCCCAGACCGGGACACCCGCCTCGGCCGCCGCCGTGAACAGCGGCTTGTCCGGCTTCCAGCCCGGCGCGGTGACGATCAGCTCGGTGCCCTCGGGCAGCGTCGCCCCGTCGCCGAGACGGACGGTGACGCCGAGCGTCTCCAGCTCGGCGGCCTGGGCCATGGCGCGCTCGTCGGCGCCGTCGTTGACGACGGTGACGTGCGCGCCGAGGCCGTGCAGGACCTTGGCCGCCGGGACGCCGGAGACGCCGAGTCCGGCGACGGTGACGTGCTTGCCCTTGAGCTCCGAGGAGGTCACTTTTCCGCTGCCCATCCCGCGTAGAAGAGGCCCAGTCCGACAATGACACAGATGCCCTGAATGATCCAGAAGCGGACCACGACGAGGACTTCGGACCAGCCCTTGAGTTCGAAGTGGTGCTGCAGGGGCGCCATCCGGAAGACGCGCTTGCCGGTGAGGCGGAACGAGCCGACCTGGATGACCACCGACATGGTGATCAGCACGAACAGGCCGCCGAGGATGGCCAGCAGCAGTTCGGTGCGGGAGCAGATGGCCAGGCCGGCGAGCACGCCGCCGAGCGCCAGCGAACCGGTGTCGCCCATGAAGATCTTGGCCGGCGAGGTGTTCCACCACAGGAAGCCGAGGCAGGCACCCATCAGGGCCGAGGCGACCACGGCGAGGTCGAGCGGGTCGCGCACCTCGTAGCAGGCGCCCGGGTTGGTCAGGGTGCCCGCGTTGGCGCAGGACTCCTGGAACTGCCAGACGCCGATGAAGGTGTAGGCGCCGAAGACCAGCACGGAGGCGCCGGTGGCGAGGCCGTCCAGACCGTCGGTGAGGTTCACGCCGTTCGACATCGCGAGGATCATGAACAGCGCCCAGATGACGAACAGCACCGGGCCGATCGTCCAGCCGAAGTCGGTGATGAACGACAGCTTGGTGGAGGCCGGAGTGTTGCCGCGGTTGTCCGCGAACTGAAGTGACAGCACCGCGAAGGCGATACCGACGATCAGCTGTCCGGCCATCTTGGCCTTGGCCCGCAGACCCAGCGACCGCCGCTTGACGATCTTGATGTAGTCGTCCAGGAAGCCGACCAGACCCATGCCGGCCATCAGCCCGAGCACCAGCAGACCCGAGAAGGTCGGCGGCTTGCCGGTGATCACCTTCGACAGGAAGTAGGCGGCGATCGTGGCCGAGATGAAGGCGATGCCACCCATGGTGGGCGTACCGCGCTTGCTGGCGTGCTCGCGCGGACCGTCGTCGCGGATGTACTGGCCGTAGCCCTTGCGGGCCAGCAGCTTGATCAGCAGCGGCGTGCCCACCAGGGTCAGGAACAGGCCGATGACGCCCGCGAACAGGATCTGATTCATCATCGGGCGGCGACCTCACCCTCGGCACCCGTGGCGAGCAGCGCCTCGGCGACACTCTCCAGGCCGACCGAACGGGACGCCTTCACGAGGACGACGTCCCCCGGGCGCAACTCGCTGCGCAACAGGTCGACCGCCGCCTGTGCGTCGGACACGTGCACCGACTCCTCACCCCACGAACCCTCGTTATATGCGCCCAGTTGCAGCCAGGCGGCTTCCCTGCCCCCGACCGCGACGAGCTTGCTGACGTTGAGCCGGACGGCGAGCCGCCCGACCGCGTCGTGCTCGGCGAGCGCCTCGTCCCCGAGCTCGGCCATCTTGCCGAGCACCGCCCACGTACGACGCCCCCTGCCCATGGCCACCAAGGCGCGCAGGGCGGCCCGCATGGACTCGGGGTTCGCGTTGTAGGCGTCGTTGACGACCGTCACGCCGTCCGGGCGCTCGGTGACCTCCATACGCCAGCGGGAGAGGGAGTCTGCCTCGGAGAGCGCGGTGGCGATCTCTTCCGCGGACATGCCCAGCTCATGGGCGACGGCGGCCGCGGCGAGCGCGTTCGACACGTGGTGCTCACCGTACAGGCGCATGGTCACATCACTGCACCCGGAGGGTGTGTGAAGGGTGAAAGAGGGCTGGCCGGAGTCCGTCAGGCGCACGTTCTCGGCGCGTACGTCCGCTTCGTCGGCCTCTCCGAAGAGAATCACCTTCGCCTTGGTGCGCGACGCCATGGCGCGTACGAGGGGATCGTCGGCGTTGAGGATCGCGGCACCGCCGTCCTCCGCCGACGGCAGCGCCTCGACGAGTTCGCCCTTGGCCTGCGCGATCTGCTCGCGGCCGCCGAACTCGCCGATGTGCGCGGTGCCGACGTTGAGCACCAGTCCGATCCGAGGGGGCGTCAGGCCGGTGAGGTAGCGGATGTGGCCGATGCCGCGCGCGCCCATCTCCAGTACCAGGAAACGGGTTTCCTCGGTGGCGCTGAGCGCGGTCAGCGGCAGCCCGATCTCGTTGTTGAACGATCCGGGCGTCCACACCGTCGGTGCCTTGCGCTGGAGTACCTGCGCGATCAGGTCCTTGGTGCTGGTCTTGCCCGCGGAGCCGGTGAGCGCGACGAGGGTGGCGCCGAGCTCGCGCACGACGTGCCGGGCGAGGGCGCCGAGGGCCGTCTGGACGTCGTCCACGACGATCGCGGGCACGCCGACGGGACGCGACGCGAGCACCGCGACCGCGCCCGCCCCGACGACCTGGGCCGCGAAGTCGTGGCCGTCCACGCGTTCGCCGACGAAGGCGGCGAACAGGCTGCCGGGCACGACCTCACGGGAGTCCCGGACGACCGGTCCGGTCACCTGTGCCGACGGATCCGGTATGTCGTGCGTCTGCCCGCCGACGATTTCTGCGATCTCGGCGAGGGAGAGGGCGATCACAAGTTCATCCCCTGGGTCTTCTGGATTTTCATCCCTGGGTTTTCCGGATTGCTTCGCGCAGTACCTGGCGGTCGTCGAACGGTCGGACCACCCCGGCGATGTCCTGGCCCTGCTCATGGCCCTTGCCCGCGACCAGTACGGTGTCCCCCGGCTGCGCCCGCCCGACGGCGGCGGCGATGGCGGCGGCCCGGTCCTCGAACAGCAGCACCTCCCCGCGTTCGTGCGCGGGCACCGTCGCCGCGCCCTGCAGCATCGTGGCGAGGATCGCGAGGGGGTCCTCGGAGCGGGGATTGTCGGACGTCAGTACGGCCGTGTCGGCGAGCCGGGCCGCGGCGGCGCCCATCGGGCCCCGCTTGGTGGTGTCCCGGTCACCGCCGCAGCCCAGCACGACGTGCACCTGGCCCTTGGTGACCTTGCGCAGCGCCTTGAGGACGGACTCGACGGCGTCCGTCTTGTGGGCGTAGTCGACGACCGCGAGGTAGTCCTGGCCGGCGTCCACCCGCTCCAGGCGGCCCGGCACTCCCGGTACGGCGGCGACGCCGTCGGCGGCGGTCTGCGGGTCGAGGCCCGCGGCGGCGAGGGCGACGATCGCGGCGAGGGTGTTCGCCACGTTGAACGGGCCCGGCAGTGGCGAGCGGGCGCGGATCCGCCCGCCGTCCGGGCCCAGCACGGTGAAGGGCGAGTCCAGCGGGCCGACCTCGACGTCCTCGGCGCGCCAGTCGGCGTCCGGGTGGCCCTCGGCGGAGTAGGTGACGACCGGGACTCCGGCCTCGCGGGCCAGCCTGCGGCCGTACTCGTCGTCGATGTTGACCACGCCGAGTCTGCTGCGTTCCGGCGTGAACAGCTGCGCCTTGGCCCGGAAGTAGTCCTCCATGTCGGAGTGGAACTCCATGTGTTCCGGGCTGAGGTTGGTGAAGACCGCGACGTCGAAGACGCAGCCGTCGACCCGCCCGAGGACCAGCGCGTGGCTGGAGACCTCCATGGCGACCGCCTCGACCCCACGTTCGCGCATCACGGCGAACAGCGCCTGGAGGTCGGTGGCTTCAGGCGTGGTGCGCTCGGACTTGATGCGCTCGTCGCCGATCCGGGTCTCGACCGTGCCGATCAGACCGGCGGCGCGGCCCGTCCTGATGCCGCCCTCGACGAGATAGGCGGTGGTGGTCTTGCCGGAGGTCCCGGTGATGCCGATCTGCAGCAGCTCGCGGCCGGGGTGGCCGTAGATCGTCGCCGCCAGCTCCCCCATCTCCGCGCGCGGGTCGCCGACGGTGAGCACCGGCAGTCCGGTGGCGGCGGCGCGCTCGGTGCCGGCCGGGTCGGTCAGCACGGCGGCGGCGCCGAGGCCGACGGCCTGGGTGACGAAGTCGGCGCCGTGCACGCGGGCGCCGGGCAGCGCGGCGTACAGGTCGCCGGGGCGGACGGCGCGCGAGTCATGGGTGATCCCCGTGACCGCGGCGGCCGCTTCCGGGGCGGTGACACCCAGCTGATCGGCGAGCTCCGCGAGGGATGTGGCGGAGACCCGTTCCGGCCTCGGCGGTCCCGGGTAGGTCACGGGAACGTCCTTCTGAGTGGTTTGGGACTGATCAGCGTGTGGCACGGCGGTGAGCGTACCGGGCGCACCGGCTCCGGAGCGAAGTGGAGGGCGGGGGCTGCTCTGGTTCCCGGGATCGGGGGTGATCGTTGTCACGGATGGTTCCTGGGGTGCTCGGTGCTGATCAGGGCTTGAAGGTGACCGGGAGCCTCGCGGGCCCGGCTCCCGTCGGCGGGACCTGGAGGGTCTTCAGGGCGAACTCCATCACCTGCTTGTAGACGGGCCCGCAGATCTGGCCGCCGAAGTAGCTGCCCTTGGTGGCGTTCTGGATGGCGCAGTAGACGGTGACGCGGGGCTTGTCCGCGGGGGCGAATCCCGCGAACGACGAGGTGTAGCCGCGGTACTTGCCGGTGTCCGGATCCACGCGGTTGGCGGTGCCCGTCTTGCCCGCGACCCGGTACCCGGGGATGCGCGCCTTGGTGCCGGTGCCCTCCTCGTCGTCGACGACCGACTCCAGCATCCGGGCGAGTGTCGTGGCCGTCTTCTCGCTCACGACCCGTGTCCTGTCCGGCTCCGGGGCGGGTGTGAAGCGTCCGTCCGGTCCCTTGGTGCCGCGTACGAGCGTGGGTTCGACGCGCAGACCGCCGTTGGCGATGGTCGAGTACACGGAGGCCGCCTGCATCGCGTTGATGGACACTCCCTGGCCGAAAGGAATCGTGTACTGCTGCGACGTCGACCACTGGTCCGGCGGCGCCAGGATGCCCTTCGTCTCGCCGGGGAAGTCCAGCCCGGTGTAGCCGCCGATGCCGAAGTCGCGCAGGTACTTGTGGAGCACCCGGTTGGCCTCGGCCTGCGTCTTGCCGAGCTGCCCGGTGGCCAGGATGGTGCCGATGTTGCTGGACTTGGCCAGCACGCCGTTGAGCGTCAGGTACCAGGTCGGGTGGTCGATGTCGTCCTGGAAGAGCCGGTCGCCCCGGTGCAGCCGGTTCGGCACGACCACGTGCGTCTGGGGTGTGGCCACGTTCTCCTCCAGCACGGCGGCCATCGACATGACCTTGGCGGTGGAGCCGGGCTCGAACGCGTCCTGGAGGGCCGCGTTGCCCATGGCGGCCGCGTCGGCCGTGGTCAGGTCGTTGGGGTCGAAGCCGGGCGAGTTGGCCATGGCGAGGATCTCGCCGGTGCGGGTGTCCTGCACGATCACATAGCCACGGTCCGCGTCGGACTTCCTCACCTGCTCGGCGATGGCGTCCTGCGCGGCCCACTGGATGTCGCGGTCGATGGTCAGCTCGATGTCGGAGCCGGGCACCGCGGGCGTCTCGGTGGAGCCGACGGTCGGCACCTGGAGGCCGCCGGACTGGGCGTAGCGGATCTTGCCGTCCTCGCCGGCCAGCCGGTCGTTCAGCTGCTGCTCGATACCGCCGCCGCCCTTGCCGTCGGCGTTGACCCAGCCCAGTATCCCGGCGGACAGGTCGCCGTTGGGGTACACGCGCTTGCTGCTGGGCTCCGCGAGGACGCCGCCGAGGACGTTGACGGTGCTCCTGTCGGTCTCCGCCTTGGTGGCCAGCGCGGTCCTCAGGTCCTTGATCTGCTTCCAGACCTGCGGGGTCTGCCGGGTGGCGAGCCTGACGTAGCGGAGGTTCCTGTCCTTCGGGCGGAGCTTGCTGGTGAGCTCGGCCTGGTCCTTGCCGAGGATCGGCGCGAGGAGTGCCGCCGCCTGCTCGGGCGCGTCGTCGACCTTGAGCTGCTCGCGGGTGAACAGCGTGGGGTCGGCGGTGATGTCGTACGCGTCGACGCTGGTCGCCAGGGCCACGCCGGTGCGATCGGTGATCTCGCCGCGCTGGGCGGCGAGGGTGTGCACGACGTACCGGTTCTGCTCGGCCTTGGCGGCGTAGGCGCTCGCGTCGACGGCCTGCACCTGGAGCAGCCGGACGACGAAGACCATCATGACGAGGGTCAGCGCGAAGCCGATCAGGCGCAGCCGGGGGCGAGGGCTGCCGAGCCGGAGCGCGGGCGGGGCCGCCGGACGGGGCCGGCCGG
>NZ_JBFBJT010000159.1:0-16093 GCF_040686175.1 Streptomyces sp. NPDC086077
GTCCAGCGAGCCCATCGTCGACCACGCCCCGATCTGGGTGCGGCACACGGACGGCGTGACCATCACGCAGTGGGACTACCCGCAGTGCGAGTCGCTCGGCCTGCTGAAGATGGACTTCCTCGGCCTGCGCAACCTGACGATCATGGACGACGCCGTCAAGATGGTGAAGTCCAACAAGGGCATCGACCTCGACCTGCTCTCCCTGCCGCTCGACGATCCGACGACCTTCGAACTCCTCCAGCGCGGCGACACCCTCGGCGTCTTCCAGTTCGACGGCGGCCCCATGCGCTCGCTGCTGCGCCTGATGAAGCCCGACAACTTCGAAGACATCTCCGCCGTGTCGGCGCTGTACCGTCCCGGCCCGATGGGCATGGACTCGCACACCAACTACGCGCTGCGCAAGAACAAGCTCCAGGAGATCACCCCGATCCACAAGGAGCTGGAGGAGCCCCTCGAAGAGGTCCTGGCCGTCACCTACGGCCTGATCGTCTACCAGGAGCAGGTGCAGAAGGCGGCCCAGATCATCGCCGGGTACTCGCTCGGCGAGGCCGACATCCTCCGCCGTGTGATGGGCAAGAAGAAGCCCGACGAACTGGCCAAGAACTTCGTGCTCTTCCAGAAGGGCGCCCGGGACAAGGGCTACAGCGACGAGGCCATCCAGGCCCTGTGGGACGTGCTGGTGCCCTTCGCCGGCTACGCGTTCAACAAGGCGCACTCCGCCGCGTACGGCCTGGTGTCGTACTGGACCGCCTACCTCAAGGCCAACCACCCCGCCGAGTACATGGCAGCCCTGCTGACCTCGGTCAAGGACGACAAGGACAAGTCGGCCGTCTACCTCAACGAGTGCCGCCGCATGGGCATCAGGGTGCTCCCCCCGAACGTCAACGAGTCGGTGCACAACTTCGCCGCCCAGGGCGACGACGTGATCCTCTTCGGCCTGGAGGCCGTGCGCAACGTCGGTACGAACGTCGTCGAGTCGATCATCAAGAGCCGCAAGGCCAAGGGCAGGTACGCGTCCTTCCCCGACTACCTCGACAAGGTCGACGCGACCGCGTGCAACAAGCGCACCACGGAGTCCCTGATCAAGGCGGGCGCGTTCGACAGCCTGGGGCACACCCGCAAGGGCCTCACCGCGCACTTCGAGCCGATGATCGACAACGTGGTCGCGGTCAAACGCAAGGAGGCCGAGGGTCAGTTCGACCTCTTCGGCGGCATGGGTGAGGAGGAGAGCGACGAGCCCGGCTTCGGACTCGACGTCGTCTTCACCGACGAGGAGTGGGACAAGACCTATCTGCTCGCCCAGGAGCGGGAGATGCTGGGTCTGTACGTCTCCGACCACCCGCTCTTCGGCCTGGAGCACGTGCTGTCCGACAAGGCCGACGCGGGTATCGCCCAACTCACCGGCGGTGAGCACGCGGACGGCGCGGTGGTCACCATCGGCGGCATCATCTCGGGCCTGCAGCGCAAGATGACCAAGCAGGGCAACGCCTGGGCGATCGCGACGGTCGAGGACCTCGCCGGATCCATCGAGTGCATGTTCTTCCCGGCGACGTACCAACTGGTGTCGACCCAACTGGTCGAGGACGCCGTGGTGTTCGTCAAGGGCCGCCTCGACAAGCGCGAGGACGTGCCGCGGCTGGTCGCGATGGAGCTGATGGTCCCCGACCTGTCCAACGCGGGCACCAACGCGCCCGTGGTGCTCACCATCCCGGCGGTGAAGGTCACTCCGCCGATGATCAGCCGGCTCGGCGAGATCCTCACCCACCACAAGGGCGACAGCGAGGTGCGGATCAAGCTCCAGGGGCCGACGAAGACGACCGTCCTGCGCTTGGACCGGCACCGGGTGAAGCCGGATCCCGCGTTGTTCGGCGATCTGAAGGTGCTGCTCGGGCCGTCCTGCCTGGCGGGCTGAGGTCCCCGTCCCGACGTGAGCGAGGGGCGCCTCCGATGCCGGACGCGCCCCTCGTCATCTGCCGGGGCCGCAACGACCCGCTGTCGGATGTCAGTTGTGGCCGAAACGCTTCTGCCGGCCCTTGCGGGCCACGTCTATCGGCGACGGCTGCGCGGCCTGCTGCTCCGACATCGGCTCCGCCGACTGCTGCTCCGGCTGCCGGGCGGCACGGCCGGTCTGCTGCTGCTTACGGTCACGGTTCTTGTTCTTGGCCATGGTGATCTGCCTCCTGAGGGGGATCTAGGGGCCAGGGCCGGGACCAGATTCACATATGCCGATAACGATCGCATGTCGGACAATTACCGTGTGTGACAGGGCTTGTCGGCGTGAGGGGGGAGCGCGAATCCCCGAAACGCCACGCCGAAGATCGAGTTCGGGCCGTTAACCCCCGCGTGGTCGGGCAGACTCGAAGGAAGCCCGAAGCAAACCTCCCGGGAAGAGGGTGAGTCGCGTGGACCGCTGCGTCGTCCTGGTGGACGCCGGGTATCTGCTGGGGGCCGCCGCCAGCCTCCTCGCCGGGGAGCCCTCACGGTCCCGGATCACCGTGGATCACACCGCCCTCATCCAGGGACTGCGAGAACGCGCCGAGTCCGACACGGAACGGCCACTGCTGCGCATCTACTGGTTCGACGGCGCCCCCGACCGCGTTCCGCAACCCGAGCACCGCCGACTGCGTGTGATGCCCCGGGTCACGGTCCGGCTCGGCGCGCTCACCCGCAGCGACGGCCGGTGGAACCAGAAGGGCGTCGACGCCGCGATGCACGCCGAGCTCACCGAGCTGGCACGCAACCGCGCCTGCTCCGACATCGTCCTGGTGACCGGCGACGGCGATCTGCTGCCGGGCATGATGGCCGCCAAGGAGCACGGGGTCGCCGTGCACCTGTGGGCCGTGCAGGCCGCCGACGGCGACTACAACCAGTCCGAGGACCTGGTCGCCGAGGCCGACGAGCGGCGCGTGCTCGACCGGACGTGGATCACCAAGGCCGTACGCGCCAAGGAACTGGGCGGGATCTGCGCACCGCCTCCCGTACCCCGGCCGGAGATCGCCGCGATCCTGTCCGCGCCGCTGCCCGACTCAACTCTCGCCCCCGCCACCGAGCGGCCCGCCGACGAGCCGCAGCGCACCGCACCGGCCGCCGCGCAGAACGGCGCCGAGGAGCGGGTCCCGGCGCCCAAGGGTGTCCCGACGCCCAAGGACCTGGCCGCGTTGCGCGCTCACGGCCCGCAGCCCCCGCAGCCCGCCACCGCGACCCTGCGCTGGTCCTCCGACAAGGGCTGGGTGGACCGTCCCGGCGTCGCCGCTGAGCCGCCCGAGGTCGCCTCGATGCCGACGCTGGCGCAGCTGACCACGGCGGAGCAGCGGTGGGCCGACCGGGAGGAGGACATCACGACCGTCGGCGGGGACCCGTACGAGGTCGGACAGGTGTTCGCCCGACGGTGGATGGCCCGGCTCGGCGACCAGGCCCACCTGCAGAAGCTGTCCGGGATGTACCCACGGATCCCGCACCGGATCGACGGGGAACTGCTGCGGTACGCCGCCCGCTTCGGGCTGCTCGCACACAAGGACGACCAGATCGACGAGCACGACCGGTACGCGATCCGGGCCGGTTTCTGGCGGGAGATCGACGTCCGTACGGCGGCCGAACCCGCCCCCGCCGTGGAGCAGTGAGCGCTGCCCGGGCGGCTCCGGCGCTGCCCGGCGCCGCCGTGCGCGCGTGCCGTTGCGGTGGGTTCGTGCTCAGAGGCGGTTTTCGTGGCGTAGGCCGACCCGGGAGCGTGCCGGGGGTGCGGACCCCGTAGGCTCGTCCCTTGTGAGTACGCGCGCGGCACAGGCCTTCCGGGACAGTGGTGAGGTCGTGTGTGCGGTGCGTGGGCTGACCAAGACCTATCCGGCTGTACGGGCCCGGCGCGGGACGCCCGCCACACCCGAGGTCCGGGCCACCGACGACGTGCGGCTCGATGTGCGCCAGGGCGAGATCTTCGGGCTGCTCGGGCCGAACGGCGCCGGCAAGTCCACCCTCGTCCGCCAGCTGACCGGCCTGATGCGGCCCGACAAGGGCAGTGTCGAGATCCTCGGCCACGACATCGTGCGCCACCCCGAGCGGGCCTCACGCATCCTCGCCTACCTCGGGCAGGAGTCCACCGCCCTCGACGAACTGACCGTGGCCCTCGCCGCCGAGACCACCGCGCGGCTGCGCGGACTGGACGCGCGGCCGGCACGGGCGGAGCGGGACGCCGTGCTGGAGGAGCTGGGGCTCACCGCGATCGCCGGGCGGCCGCTGAAGAAGCTCTCCGGCGGACAGCGGCGGCTGGCCTGCCTCGCCGCGGCGCTGGTGGGGGAGCGGCCGCTGCTCGTGCTGGACGAGCCCACCGCGGCGATGGACCCCGTGGCGCGGAGGGCCGTGTGGTCCGCGGTGGACCGGCGCCGGGCCGAGCGCGGCACGACCGTCGTGCTGGTCACCCACAACGTCATCGAGGCCGAGACCGTGCTCGACCGGGTCGCCGTCCTGGACCGGGGACGCGTGATCGCCTGCGACACGCCCTCCGGGCTGAAGGAGCAGGTCGCCGGTGAGGTGCGGGTCGATCTGGTGTGGCGCGAGCGGGCCCCGCTGGACGTGCCCGAGGTGGCCGCGCTGCGGGACCGGGTCGTGGAGTCCGGGCGGCGCTGGACGCTGCGGCTGGCCCCGGAGGAGGCCCGCGCGGTCGTCTCGACGGTCACCGGCGGGGCCGCCTTCGCCGCATTGGACGACTTCACCCTGACCACGCCGAGCCTGGAGGACGTGTACATGGCGCTCGGCGGGGCGGCGCGGCAGGGGCTGGTCAAGGCATGAGCGTGAGTCGTCGGGCCGTCGCATCCGTACGGAACGGGGGAAACGCCGGAGTGAAACCGCGGAAGGGGAGCAGCGCGACGTGAGTGTCGTACCCGCAGAAGTGCTGCCGGGCAGTGTCCTGGCCGCCGACGGAGCGGCCCGGGGCGCGGCCGAGCTCGCGCCGCCCGCGCGGCTGTGGCCGTCGCTGGCGGCCGTCTACCGGGCGCAGCTGTCCCGGGCGCGGGTGGCGCGGATCCCGCTGCTGTTCGTGGCGACCTTCCAGTCCGTCGGCATCATGATCATGATGCGGGGCGTGGTGGACGGCGGGGGCGAGGCGCAGGCCGTGGTGGCCGGGTCGTCGATCGTGGTCGTCGCGTTCGTCGCGCTGAACCTCCTCGCGCAGTACTTCGGGCAGCTCAGGGCCACCGGCGGGCTAGACCACTACGCCACGCTGCCGGTGCCGCCGGCCGCGGTGGTGCTGGGAGCCGCGGGGGCGTACGCGTCCTTCACCGTGCCGGGGACGCTGGTGACCGCCGTCTTCGGATGCGTGCTGTTCGGGCTGCCGATGGCCAACCTGTGGGTCCTGCTGGCCGTGATCCCGCTGGCCGGGGCCGCGCTGGCCGGGCTCGGGGCCGCCCTCGGGCTGCTCGCGCCGCGGCCGGAGCTGGCCACGCTGCTGGGGCAGCTCGGGATGTCGGCGGCGCTGCTGCTGGGCGTGCTGCCGCCGGACCGGATGCCGGAGATCGTGCGGTTCGCCCGGGACCTGTTGCCGTCGACGTACGGGGTGGAGGCGTACGCGCGGACCTTCGCCGCGCAGCCCGACTGGGCCCGGGTGGCCGCGGACCTCGCCGTGTGCGCCGGAGTCGGGGTGATCTCGCTGGCGGTCGCCACCTGGGCGTACCGCCGGGCCGCCGTCCGGTGACGCACGCCACGTACGGGCCTGGCACGATGTCAGGGTGACAGCACCGTTGACGCCACCACCGCCGCCGCATGAACAGTCCTCGCACCGTGCGGGGCCCCCGGCCGGGGCCGGACACGGTGCGGGTGGGCACGCTCACGCCGTCGCTCACGGAAGCGCCTACGGAAACGCCCAGGCAAGCAAGGGTGAGGACGGGCCCGGGATGAAGACCGAGCTGCGGGAGGCCACCGTGATCACGGTGGTCCTGGCGCTGTGCGGGGTGCTGCTCGGGGTGCTGTGGGACTGGCTGGCGCCACGAGTGCCGCTGGTCGGTGACGTGGTGAGCGGGACGTGGGTCGTCTACCTCAAGGACACCGAGGGGGAGCAGTCGATCGGGGTCGACGGAACGTTCACTCTGCTCGCGCTGGCGTTCGGTGCGGTGAGCGCGTTCGTGGTGTTCCTGGTGCGGCGGCGCGGGGGTGTGCCGCTCGTGGTCGCGCTGGGCCTCGGCGGGCTGCTCGGGTCGCTCCTCGCCTGGCGGCTGGGCGTATGGCTCGGGCCTGGGCAGGACGTGCTGGCGCACGCCAAGGACGTGGGCAAGGGGGTGACCTTCTCGGCGCCGCTGGAGCTGGCGGCGAAGGGGGCGCTGCTGGCCTGGTCGTTCTCGGGACTGCTGGTGCACCTGGGGCTGACGGCGTTGTTCGGGCCCCGGGATCCCGAGCCGGTGGGGTACGGGCCGCACGGAGAGGCCCGGTAGCCCTCACAGCCGGCCGGGCCGACCGTGAGAGGGCTGGGACACGACTCCGGCGGCCCCGGCGACGGGCGCCGACCCTTACGACGGACGCCGGCCATGGTTGGCCCGGCGTTTGCGAATGCGCCACTTGCGTTTCCGGGTCTTCTTCGACATGTCCTGTCTGCTTAACCGAGAAAGGACGTCCCGTCGAGAGGTCAGGCGCGGCCGATGGGGGCCAGGGTCGCCTCGGTGAGCCCGGCCAGGTCCTGTGGCGACAGCTCCACCTCCAGGCCGCGGCGGCCCGCCGAGACGCAGATCGTGGCGTGGGGGGCGGCCGAGCCGTCCAGGACGGTGGCGAGCTTCTTGCGCTGGCCGAGGGGCGAGATGCCGCCCCGGACGTAGCCCGTGGTGCGTTCCGCCAGGGCCGGGTCGGCCATCGCCGCCCTCTTGCCGCCCACCGCCGCCGCCAGCGCCTTCAGGTCCAGCGTGCCCGCCACCGGAACCACCGCGACCGTGAGGGTGCCGTCGACGTCCGCCACCAGCGTCTTGAAGACGCGGTCCGGTGAGACGCCCATCGCCTGTGCCGCCTCCTCGCCGTAGGAGGGGTGCGACGGGTCGTGGTCGTAGGAGTGGAGCGTGAAGTCCACGCCCGCCGCCGTCAGCGCCACCGTCGCGGGCGTGCCGCCGGACTGCTGGTTCTTCTTCGGCTTCTTCGCCATCCGGGCTGTTCCCCAGGTCGTTCGCAGATCAGTTCAGGCTCGTCGGTGCCCGCGTCAGCTCCGACGCCGGCAGTGACGGCAGCGTACGGATGATGGCCGTCTCGGAGCGAAGGAGTTTCAGCTCGTCGCGCAGCCGGGACGCGGTGTCCGGCGCCTGGAGCAGGCGCTGCTTGGTGGGGGTGTCCAGCATCACCGCGGCCGCCACCAGGTACGACACCACCGACGGCTCGTCCGGCAGGTCGCCGCCCGTCGACAGCGAGCGCTCGCGTGCCCCCGCCAGCCGCTTCTGGTACTGCCGGAACGCCCGCAGCACCCCCTCGGCCAGCGCCCCCGCCTCGTCGCCCGCCTCCTCCGGCAGCTCCTCCAGCTCCGCAGTGAGGAACGGCCCCGACGCGTCCACCGACAGCAGCCGCACCCGGGTCGTCCCGGTCGCCAGCACCTCGAACGTGCCGTCGGCCCGCTCCCGGATCGTCGCCGCGTCGGCCACGCAGCCCACGCCGTGGAACGCCTTGGCCGGATCGGCGCCGAAGCCGGCCGCCGAGCCCCGCTCGGGCACCACCGTCGGGTCGGGCAGGCCGGGCTCGCTGGCCGCGACCTCGTGGCCGTCGCGGATCGTCACGACGGCGAAGCGGCGCGGTTCGTCCTCGGGGGTCTTCAGAAGCGTGCGCATCATGGCGCGGTAGCGCTCCTCGAAGATGTTCAAGGGGAGCACCAGCCCCGGGAACAGCACTGTGTTCAGGGGGAAGAGCGGCAGCCGGACGGTGGTCACGACGCTAGAGCCTAATGGTCGCAGGACCGTACCCGTCCGCCCCGCCCACTCCCTGGGCATCGCGGAGCGCCCTAATTGCGCCGCAGCAGCCGTGTCGCCCCCGCCGCGACCGTCGTGGCGAGGATCCAGCCGAGCAGGACCAGAGCGGCGGCGAGCCACTGCCAGCCGCCGTCCAGATGCCAGAAACCCATCTGGCCCAGGTCGATCACCGGCAGCAGCAGGTCGAGGGCGAACAGGGCGGGGTTCCACGGCGGCTCGCCGGTGCTGGTGCCGCTCCGGGGCCGCCCGGCGGACGCGAAGGCCAGCGAGCCCGCCGCCCACAGCACCGCCATCCACACCGCGGCCCGCCCCGGCCGGTACCCGTAGGCCACCGCCAGGTCCTGCGCGTACCCCCAGAGCTTCCCGGTCGGCGGCAGGGTCTCGCGGCGGCGGCGGTGCTTTGCGAGCAGCACCTCGCGCGCGTCCTCGTCCTCGCCGCTCGCGCGCAGCACGGCGGCGAGCCGCTCGTACGGCTCCGGGTGGTACTCGGCCGTCGCCGCGGCCACCCAGGCCAGCCGCCGGGCCAGCGGGAACGACCCCTGGGGCACCAGGTTCTCGTAGACGAAGCCCCGCATGGCCAGATTGCCGATGCCGGGCCAGCTGCCCGCCCGGTCGACCAGGTTGATCGTCCGCGCGCCGGACAGCACCACCTTCCCGCGCTGCGGCCGCTCGCCGAGAAAGCGCAGCTCGGGGGCCTGCACCCGGCGCAGGGACAGTTCCTGGTCGTCGGTGAAGGTGAACCGGGCGCGTTCCAGGTCGACCGCGTCCCCGAACCGGCCGTCGTCGAGGCGCACCCCGCCCTGGCACTCGAAGTGCTGGATCCGGGTCCCGCGCGCGGGTGTGCGTCCGGCCAGCTGCGGACCGCCGACGCCCGCCGGGGAGAGGTACAGCGTGCGCCCCACGGTCAGCTGCGGGGCGTTCAGCGCCTGCCGGGTGTACGGGTTGTGCAGCCGGGCCCCGCGCAGGCTGAGCGAGACGCCCACGTTCGCACTGCGCAGGCTCAGCTCGCCGTGCGACTCCAGCATCTCGGCCTGGAGGTCCTGGCCGACGGTGATGCCGTCCGCGGAGATCGAGCGGCCGGTGCGATCCCGGTGCACGACGGCCTGGTTGAGCAGCAGGTCCGTGCCGATGTGCGCGTCGGTCAGCCGGACGCCGCCCAGGAACCGGCAGCGCGGCAGGTGCAGATCACCCTCGGTGTTCACCCGGGCGGCCTCCAGCCGCGGTACCGAGCAGTTCACCAGCCGTACGGTCCTGAACCGGGCCTCCGGCATCAATATCTCCCGCTCGAAGCGGCAGCTCCGCAGCTCGACGTACGGCACCACCGCGCCGCCCGCGAGGTCGAGGCTGCCGCTGATCTGCACGCCGGTCAGCTTCAGTGCGGACACCCGGCCCGCCAGGGCGGGCGGCCCGTCCAGGAGCAGCCAGCACACGATGCGCGCCCGCACGGTCCGTCCGGGCCCCCAGGGGTGCCGGCCGTGCGGATCGTCCACCACGGTGTCCCCGCTGCTCAGGTCGTAGACGCTGCCGTTGCGGAAGGCCTGCCACATACCGGCCTCGGCGGCGTTCAGATCGTCCGGCAGTTCCCCGTCCCGGAGGCCGGTACCGTCGGTCACGGTGTTCCCTCCCTCCCCTGCTACTCATGGGTTTCGTACTGCCGTTCATGCCCGCTGGGTGACGCGCCGAACACGCCGGGTGAAGGTGATCTGCCCGGTGGTGGCATGCAGCGTGAGCGGGGTCTCGTATCAGCCATTGATACGCGCGGACGGCGCCCCGTCCGGGTCTGCGAGAATTGGGTGTGTGATCTCCCGAATCGATCTGCGCGGCGACGCCCTCCCGGAGGGTCCCGCCCTGCGCGACCTGCTGCCCCGAGCCGACTTCGACGTTGCGGCCGCCCTGGAGAAGGTGCGTCCGATCTGCGAGGCCGTGCATCATCGGGGCGACGCGGCGCTGATCGACTTCGCCGAGAAGTTCGACGGCGTCAAGCTCGACCGGGTGCGGGTGCCCGCCGCGGCCCTCGCCCGCGCGCTGGAGGAGCTCGATCCGGCCGTGCGCGTGGCCCTGGAGGAGTCCATCCGGCGGGCCCGCCTCGTCCACCGTGAGCAGCGCCGCACCAGCCACACCACCAAGGTCGTGCCCGGCGGTTCGGTCACCGAGAAGTGGGTGCCGGTCGAGCGCGTCGGCCTGTACGCGCCGGGTGGCCGCTCGGTCTACCCGTCGTCCGTGGTCATGAACGTCGTGCCCGCCCAGGAGGCCGGCGTCGAGTCGATCGCGCTCGCCTCCCCGGCGCAGGCGGAGTTCGGCGGGCTGCCGCACCCCACCATCCTCGCCGCGTGCGCCCTGCTCGGCGTGGACGAGGTGTACGCCGCCGGCGGCGCGACGGCCGTGGCGATGTTCGCCTACGGCACCGAGTCCTGCCCGCCCGCCAACATGGTCACCGGCCCGGGCAACATCTGGGTCGCCGCGGCCAAGCGCTTCTTCACCGGCAGGATCGGCATCGACGCCGAGGCCGGCCCGACCGAGATCGCCGTGCTGGCCGACGCCACCGCCGACCCGGTGCACATCGCCTCCGACCTGATCAGCCAGGCCGAGCACGACCCGCTGGCGGCGGCGGTGCTGGTCACCGACTCCGCCGAGCTGGCCGACGCGGTGGAGCGCGAGCTGGAGCCGCAGGTCGCGGCCACCAAGCACATCGACGACCGGATCGTCCCGGCCCTCAAGGGCAGGCAGTCCGCGATCGTCCTGGTCGACGGCGTCGACGAGGGCCTGCGGGTGGTCGACGCCTACGGCGCCGAGCACCTGGAGATCCAGACGGCCGACGCCGCCGCGGTGGCCGAACGGGTCCGCAACGCCGGCGCGATCTTCGTCGGCCCCTGGGCACCGGTCTCGCTCGGCGACTACGCGGCCGGGTCCAACCACGTCCTGCCCACCGGCGGCTGCGCCTGCCACTCCTCGGGCCTGTCCGTGCAGTCCTTCCTGCGCGGTATCCACATCGTCGACTACACGCGGGACGCGCTGGCCGAGGTCGCGCACCACGTGGTGACGCTGGCGGAGGCGGAGGACCTGCCCGCGCACGGCGCGGCGATCAAGGCCCGGTTCGACTGGAAGGTACCCGCGGGCAAGTGACTGGCATCGACGATCTCCCCGTACGGGACGAGCTGCGCGGCAAGTCCCCCTACGGCGCGCCCCAACTGGACGTGCCCGTGCGGCTGAACACCAACGAGAACCCCTACCCCCTGCCCGAGCCGCTGGTCGAACGGATCGCCGAGCGGGTCCGCGAGGCGGCCCGGAACCTCAACCGCTACCCCGACCGCGACGCGGTCGAGCTGCGCACCCGGCTCGCCGCCTACCTGACCACGACCTCGGGACACCGGGTCGGTCCCGCCAACGTCTGGGCGGCCAACGGCTCCAACGAGGTCATCCAGCAGTTGCTGCAGACATTCGGCGGACCGGGCCGCACGGCCCTCGGCTTCGAGCCGTCGTACTCGATGCACGGCCTCATCGCGCGCGGGACGGGCACCGGCTGGATCTCCGGTCCACGGCAGGCCGACTTCTCCATCGACGCCGCGGCCGCCGAGCGGGCGATCGCCGAGCACCGGCCCGACGTCGTCTTCGTCACCACCCCCAACAACCCCACCGGCAACGCGGTCCCGCGCGAGACGGTGGTGGCCCTCTACGAGGCCGCACAGGCGGCGAAGCCGTCGATGGTGGTCGTGGACGAGGCGTACGTCGAGTTCAGCCACGGCGCCTCGCTGCTGCCGCTGCTGGAGGGCCGCCCGCATCTGGTGATCTCCCGGACCATGTCCAAGGCCTTCGGCGCGGCCGGCCTGCGCCTCGGCTATCTGGCCGCGGCCCCGGCCGTCGTCGACGCCGTGCAACTCGTACGGCTGCCTTACCACCTGTCGGCGGTCACCCAGGCGACCGCCCTCGCCGCCCTGGAGCACACCGGCACACTGCTCGGATACGTCGAGCAGCTGAAGGCCGAGCGGGACCGGCTGGTCGCCGAGCTGCGCGCGATCGGCTACGACGTCACCGAGTCGGACGCCAACTTCGTGCAGTTCGGCCGGTTCGCCGACGCCCACGAGGCCTGGAAGAAGATCCTCGACCGGGGCGTCCTGGTCCGGGACAACGGCGTACCGGGGTGGCTGCGGGTCACCGCCGGGACGCCGGACGAGAACGACGCGTTCCTCGACGCGGTCCGTGAGTTGAAGAAGGAGCAGAGTTCATGAGCCGCGTGGGACGCGTGCAGCGCACGACCAAAGAGACATCGGTCGTCGTCGAGATCGACCTCGACGGCACCGGCAAGGTCGACGTGTCGACCGGGGTCGGCTTCTACGACCACATGCTCGACCAGCTCGGCCGGCACGGTCTGTTCGACCTGACCGTGAAGACCGAGGGCGACCTCCACATCGACTCGCACCACACCATCGAGGACACCGCCCTCGCGCTGGGCGCCGCCTTCAAACAGGCGCTCGGCGACAAGGTGGGGATCTACCGCTTCGGCAACTGCACGGTCCCCCTCGACGAGTCCCTCGCCCAGGTCACCGTCGACCTCTCCGGCCGCCCCTACCTCGTGCACACCGAGCCGGAGAAGATGGCGCCGATGATCGGCGAGTACGACACGACGATGACCCGGCACATCCTGGAGTCGTTCGTCGCCCAGGCGCAGATCGCGCTCCACGTGCACGTGCCCTACGGGCGCAACGCGCACCACATCGTGGAGTGCCAGTTCAAGGCGCTGGCCCGGGCCCTGCGCTACGCCTGCGAGCGCGACCCGCGCGCGGCCGGCATCCTCCCGTCGACGAAGGGCGCGCTGTGACCGGCACCTCCACGCTGCTGATCGTCGTCGGCCTCTTCCTGGTCGGCGGCATCGTCTCCTTCGTCAAGCAGCAGATGCCCAAGGGCCTGATCGTGCTGCTCTCCATCGGCGCCGCGATGTGCCTGGTCGCGGGCGTCCTGCGGTTGGAGGTGTGGAATTGACCGCCCCCAGGAGCGTCGTCGTCTTCGACTACGGCTTCGGCAACGTGAGGTCGGCCGAGCGCGCCCTCGCGCGCGTGGGAGCCGACGTCGAGATAACGCGTGACTTCGACAAGGCCATGAACGCCGACGGCCTGCTGGTGCCGGGCGTCGGCGCCTTCGCCGCCTGCATGACCGGCCTGCGCGAGGCCCGCGGCGACTGGATCGTCGACCGGCGGCTGGCCGGCGGGCGCCCCGTGATGGGTATCTGTGTGGGCATGCAGATCCTCTTCGCCCGGGGCATCGAGCACGGCGTCGAGACCGAGGGCCTCGACGAGTGGCCCGGCGCGGTCGAGCCGCTGCAGGCCGAGATCGTGCCGCACATGGGCTGGAACACCGTGGAGGCACCGGCCGGCTCCGAGCTGTTCGCCGGCCTGGACGCCGACGCCCGCTTCTACTTCGTGCACTCCTACGCCGTCCAGGACTGGAGGCTGGAGACGGCGAACCCGGCGATGCGCGCACCGCTCGTCACCTGGTCCACGCACGGCAAGCCCTTCGTGGCCGCCGTGGAGAACGGCGCCCTGTGGGCCACGCAGTTCCACCCCGAGAAGTCCGGCGACGCCGGCGCGCAGCTGCTCACCAACTGGATCGGAACCCTGTAGAGACATGGCCAAGCTCGAACTCCTCCCCGCCGTCGACGTCCGCGACGGTCAGGCCGTCCGCCTCGTGCACGGCGAGTCCGGCACGGAGACCTCGTACGGCGCCCCGCTGGAGGCCGCCCTGGCCTGGCAGCGGGCGGGCGCCGAGTGGCTGCACCTGGTCGACCTGGACGCCGCCTTCGGCACCGGCGACAACCGCGCGCTGATCGCCGAGGTCACCGGGGCGATGGACATCAAGGTGGAGCTGTCCGGCGGCATCCGCGACGACGACACCCTCGCCGCGGCCCTCGCCACCGGCTGCACCCGCGTGAACCTCGGCACGGCGGCCCTGGAGACCCCCGAGTGGGTCGCCAAGGTCATCGCCGAGCACGGCGACAAGATCGCGGTCGGTCTCGACGTCCGCGGCACGACGCTGCGCGGCCGCGGCTGGACCCGCGACGGCGGCGACCTCTACGAGACGCTGGAGCGCCTCAACAAGGAGGGCTGCGCGCGGTACGTCGTCACCGACATCGCCAAGGACGGCACGCTCCAGGGTCCGAACCTGGAGCTGCTGAAGAACGTCTGCGCGGCGACCGACCGCCCTGTCGTGGCCTCCGGCGGCGTGTCCTCGCTGGACGACCTGCGGGCGATCGCCGGGCTCGTGCCCCTCGGTGTCGAGGGCTCCATCGTCGGGAAGGCGCTGTACGCCAAGGCGTTCACCCTGGAAGAGGCCCTGGAGGCCACCTCTTGAAACCGGAGGCCACCTCTTGAAGAAGGACACAGTGTCATGACGTCCGATGCCGTGCGGCGGGTGCAGAGCGGGAGTCCCTGGGAGGAGTCCTTCGGTTTCGCACGCGCCGTCGCGGCGGGTGACCGGGTGCTGGTGGGAGGCACGACGTCCTTCAAGGGCGATGTGCTGTACGGCGAGGGCGACCCCTACGAACAGGCCAAGGTGGCCTTCACCAGCGCGATCGAGGCGATCGGCGAGTTCGGACTCGGGGTCGGGTCCGTGATCCGCACCCGGATGTACCTGACGCATCCGCGGGACGTGGACGAGGTGGGCCGCGCCCACAAGGAACTCTTCGACACGGTGCGGCCGGTGTCCACCCTCCTCGTGGTGGAGGGCTTCGTGGACCCGCGCATCCTGGTCGAAGTCGAAGTAGAGGCATGCAGAGGAGCCGAGCAGTCATGACCCTGGCGGTCCGAGTCATCCCCTGCCTGGACGTGGACAACGGCCGGGTCGTCAAGGGCGTCAACTTCCAGAACCTGCGCGACGCGGGCGACCCCGTCGAGATGGCCAAGGTGTACGACGCCGAGGGCGCCGACGAGCTGACGTTCCTGGACATCACCGCGTCCTCCGGCAACCGGGAGACCACCTACGACGTGGTGCGCCGCACCGCCGAGCAGGTCTTCATCCCGCTGACGGTCGGCGGTGGCGTGCGCACCGCCGAGGACGTGGACCGGCTGCTGCGGGCGGGCGCCGACAAGGTGGGCGTCAACACCGCCGCCATCGCGCGGCCCGACCTGATCCGCGAGATCGCCGAGCGCTTCGGCCGCCAGGTGCTGGTCCTGTCGGTCGACGCCCGCCGCACCGCCTCGGGCTCCTTCGAGGTCACCACCCACGGCGGTCGCCAGGGCACCGGCATCGACGCCGTCGAGTGGGCGCACCGGGCCGCCGAGCTCGGGGCCGGCGAGATCCTGCTCAACTCGATGGACGCGGACGGCACCAAGGACGGCTACGACCTGGAGATGATCGCCGCGGTCCGCAAGCACGTCACCGTGCCGGTGATCGCCTCCGGCGGCGCGGGCAGGCTGGCCGACTTCCCGCCGGCCATCGGGGCGGGCGCGGACGCCGTCCTCGCGGCCTCGGTGTTCCACTTCGGCGATCTGCGGATCGGCGAGGTCAAGGAGACGCTGCGGACGGCGGGCCACCCCGTACGGTGAGCCCGGCCGCCGGTCCCGCTTCTCAGATGCCGAGCTGCCTGCTCTCCTCCAGCTTCGTGATCGCGTCCGCGTCGCCGTCGACGTCCACCTTGGCGGCGTTCTGCCGGCCGTAGAGGAACAGCAGCAGCTCCGACGGCTCACCCGTCACCGTGACGACCGGGGTGCCGCGGTGGGCGACCGTCGTCTGACCGTCGGGACGGCGCAGCACCAGGCCCGTGGGGACCGCGCGGCCCATCAGCCGGGCGGTGCGCTCCAGCCGGGACCACAGGGCGTCCTGGAAGACCGGGTCGAGCTCGCGGGACGTCCAGTCGGCCTGGGCGCGGCGGACGTCCTCGGCGTGGACGTAGAACTCGATGGTGTTCGACATCTCGTCGATCTGCTTGAGCTGGAAGGGTGAGAAGCGCGGCGGGCCGGAGCGGATGAGCTGGATCAGCTCCTCGTACGGCTTGTCCGTGTACTCCTCCATCACCTTCTCCAGGCGGGGCGCGAGCTGCTTGATCACCAGGCCGCCGGCGGCGTCCGGGCGGCGCTCGCGCACGACCACGTGCGCTGCCAGGTCCCGGGTCAGCCAGCCCTCGCACAGGGTGGTGGCGTCCGGACCGGCGGTCTCCAAGAGGTCGGCGAGGAGAAGCCGTTCAC
>NZ_JBFBJT010000160.1:0-16061 GCF_040686175.1 Streptomyces sp. NPDC086077
GGAGCCCCACTGCTTCTCGACGGCGACCGAGGCGATGTGCTTCTGGACCTCGTTGCCCTCCTCGAAGAGGATGCCGGCGAAGGCCGGGCCCGAGGAGTACATCCACACGGCCGGGTTGGCGCCCAGGATCAGTTCGGCGTAGGCCCAGATCAGGGAGCGGGGCGAGGTGGTGCCGCCGATCTCCTCGGGCAGGCCGAGCCGCCAGTACTCCGAGTCCATGAAGGCCTGGTAGCTCTTCTTGAAGGACGCCGGGACGGGCGCGGTGCTGGTCTCCGGGTCGAAGACGGGCGGGTTGCGGTCGGCGTCAACGAAGGACTCGGCCAGCTCGTTCTCCGACAGCCGGGTCAGCTCCGCCAGGACGCTCTTGGCGGTCTCGACGTCCATCTCCTCGAACGGGCCGGTGCCGTACACCTTGTCGCGCCCCAGTACTTCGAAGAGGTTGAACTCGATGTCGCGGAGATTCGACTTGTAGTGCCCCATGGCGACTGGCTCCGTTGAGAGAGATCGGCGAGGCACTGACTCCTCGCGCCCGAAGTTCGCGTACCAACTAGTAGCTCCGATGATGCTACCCGTCGGTAATAAGAAGCAACCCCGATCCGGGCATCTGTGACTCAGCCCTCGTGGTCGGTCAGTACTCTTGCGTGCATGTACGGCTACGACCAGAGCGCGGGTGTGGGGCAGCAGTACGCCCAGCCGCAGCAGCAGATGCCCGGTGCCGGGGGCTACGGGCAGCAGCAGCCGCTGTACCCGGAGCCGTCGCCGCCCTCGCTCGCGGACGCGGTGCGCGCCTTCACCACCGGGCAGCTGGCCGCGGAGGACTTCCAGCAGGTCTTCGCGACGTCCAAGGTCTACTGCCCGCGCGGTGACAACCCCGGCTTCCTGGCCCTGCACAACACGCAGCAGCCGGTGATCCCGATGTTCACCTCGCTCAAGGAGCTGCGGCGGTACGCGGGCAAGGAGTCCAAGTACTTCGTGATCACCGGCGCCGAGGTGATCGACCTGCTCCCGACCGGGTACGGCTTCGTCCTCGACATGGAGGGGGAGCACCGGATGGTGTTCGACGCGAAGGCCGTCGAGGAGATGGTCGACTTCGCCATGCGGCGGATGTACGGCTGATTCGCGCGGGGTCCGGTTGAAAGCCGGATAATCCCCGTTCGATTGTCACTGTCATGCCATATGCTGCCCCGGCAGCCGCGCCCCGTGGGTGATCGCGTTTCCCACGATCCCCCGGGTGTCGCGCGGCGCTTTCACCTGCCGGTTCCACCGGGATTCCTTGTGGGGGTTTCAGCACTGTGCGTATGCGCAGCACTTCGGCCGCGACGGCGCTCGCGGTCCTTTTCAGCTCGGCGGCGCTGAGCGTCGCGGCGGCGGGAACGGCTTCGGCGGCGGGGGCCGTCGTCACCAGTCCCGGTGGCCTCGTCGCGGACCACGCCCTGCAGCGCGTCTTCGTCAGCGACGCGTCCGACGGGCGGATCCTGGCCGCCAACTACAGCGGGACCCTCGTCGACGTGAGCAGCGGCTTCGGCGACGTCAGCGACCTTGCGCTGTCCGACGACGGCACCACCCTGTACGCGGCCGTGCCGAGCAGCCACGAGGTGGTCGCCCTGGACGCGGCCACGCTGGACGTCAAGGTCCGCTACCCGGTCGCCACCGACACCGGCCCGCGCCACCTCGCCTTCTCCGCCGGCAAGGTCTGGTTCACGTACGGCGACCAGTGGGACGGCGACCTCGGCTCGGTCGACCCGGCGGTGGACCCGGCGAGCGGCACCGAGCCGGTGGCGCTCGCCCAGTTCCCGAAGGAGGGCACGTCGGTCGGCATGTGGGGCCAGGCCCTGCTGGACACCGACCCGCTCCGCCCGGGTGTGCTGGCGCTCGGTGAGACCGGGTTGTCCACCGGCTCGATGGCCGTGCTCGACGTGTCGAGCGGCACGCCCCGGCTGACCGCGTGGCACAACGGCGACTACACACTGAACCAGGGCATCGGGGACGTCGACCTCGCCGCCGGCGCCGACGAGGTGCTCGTCAACGGCACCGACCGGGACGCCTACGCGGACGGCAGGTTCAGCAAGGTCGGTGCCTACCCGGCCGGGCAGCGGGTCGACGTGGCCCGCAGCGGCCTGGTGGCCCAGATCTCGGGCACCAAGGTGGCCGTTTACCGGCCGAACGCCAAGCTGCCTGTCCGCACGTACAGCACGGGCACGCAGACCGCGGCGGACGTGGCCTGGGCTCCTGACTCCTCCCGGATCTTCGCCCTGGTGCCGGGCAGCGGCGGCTACACGGTCAAGGCGCTGACCCAGCCGACGCTGAACGTCCCGACCCTCACGGTCAGCGCCCCCAGCACGGCGCCGCGCGCCAAGAGGCTCACCGTCACCGGCAAGATCTCGGCGACCGTGGCGCTGCCCAGCGGGATCAGGCTGGCGGTCACCCGCACCGACCTGGAGAGCCCGAACGGCAAGGCGCTGCCGTCCGTCGCCGTCCAGTCGAACGGGACGTACTCCTTCGCCGACACCCCGCCGGCCGGCGGCGCGGTGACGTACAAGGTGAGCTACGCCGGCGACGCCGGGCACACCTCGGCCACCGCCTCCGACAAGGTCGTGGTCTCCCGCGCCTCGACCTCGCTGAGCCTGACCAACAACGGCAAGCTGTACAACTACGGCTCCGACGTCCGGTTCGTGGCGCACCTCGGCACGACCTACAAGAACCGCACGGTGGAGATCTGGGCCGACCCGTTCGGCGGCGACAAGCCCAACAAGCGGATCAAGGTCGGCAGGGTCGACAGCAAGGGCAACATCGCCGCCTGGGTCGACATGACCCGCGACACCAACGTCACCGCGATCTTCCGGGGCGACGCCCGCTACAACCCGAAGACCGTGAAGTCCACGGCGTTCGCGCGGGTCAGGGTCTCCACGGCCGTCTCCAAGCACTACAAGACCGCCAAGATCGGCTCGACGTCCTACTACTGGTTCCACAAGAACACCGACCCGCTGCTCACCACGACGATGACCTACTACCCGGGCCGTCAGCAGCGGTTCGACCTCCAGGTCTACTACCAGGGCACCTGGTACTCGGCGGACTCCGAGTACTTCCCGCTCGGTACGGCCGGCAAGTCGGCCGTGACCCTGGAGGCGCCCGGTCAGTCCGGAATCCGGGCCCGGATGCGCTCGGTCTACGTCAACGGCTCGTCCGGCGACTCGGTGAACTCCACGACGTACGGGTCGTGGAAGTACCTGTACTTCAGCAACTGAGGAAACTGATCCGAGATCCGGCGCACCTGTGCGACGACGACGGCCCGGAGGGAATGCCCCCCGGGCCGTCGTCGTTGTGGGGTGGCAGAAAGTTCAACGCTCAACTAAAGTGGAACGTACGTCGCCCAAGGAGGTACCGACATGCCCGCAGTGACCGTCGATAACCCGCTGACGCTGCCCCGTGTGACCGCGGCGGCGGACGCCGTCGAGCGTCCCGTGATCACCGTCACGACCGCGCCCAGCGGCTTCGAGGGCGAGGGCTTCCCGGTGCGCCGGGCGTTCGCGGGGATCAACTACCGCCACCTCGACCCGTTCATCATGATGGACCAGATGGGCGAGGTGGACTACGCGCCCGGAGAGCCGAAGGGCACGCCCTGGCACCCGCACCGCGGCTTCGAGACCGTCACCTACATCATCGACGGGATCTTCGACCACCAGGACTCCAACGGCGGTGGCGGCACCATCACCAACGGCGACACCCAGTGGATGACCGCGGGCTCGGGCCTGCTGCACATCGAGGCCCCGCCGGAGCAGCTCGTGATGTCCGGCGGTCTCTTCCACGGCCTCCAGCTGTGGGTGAACCTCCCGGCCAAGGACAAGATGATGGCTCCGCGCTACCAGGACATCCGCGGCGGCAACGTGCAGCTGCTCACCTCCCCCGACGGCGGCGCGCTGCTCCGCGTCATCGCCGGCGAGCTGGACGGTCACGCCGGTCCGGGTATCACGCACACGCCGATCAGCATGATCCACGCGACGCTGGCGCCGGGCGCGGAGGTCACCCTGCCGTGGCGGGAGGACTTCAACGGCCTCGCCTACGTG
Source organism: Streptomyces sp. NPDC086077 (assembly GCF_040686175.1). NCBI lineage: Bacteria > Bacillati > Actinomycetota > Actinomycetes > Kitasatosporales > Streptomycetaceae > Streptomyces > Streptomyces sp. NPDC086077. Next base: position 4,065 of record NZ_JBFBJT010000160.1, read on the forward strand.
CTGGCCGGACGGGGCACGGTGGGGGCCGAGCGGAGGCCGGTCCACCTCGGGCAGACCGCCGTCTTCGGCGCGGGTTCCGCGCTGACCGTCCGCGCGGACGAGAAGCAGGACTCGCACACGCCCGACCTGGAGGTCGTCCTCCTCGGCGGAAGGCCGATCCGGGAGCCGATGGCCCACTACGGCCCGTTCGTGATGAACACCAAGGACGAGCTGATGCAGGCCTTCGAGGACTTCCAGAAGGGCCGTCTGGGGACCATCCCCGCGGTGCACGGCATGACGGAGAGCGGCCCGCGGGACTGATGTCCTGACGCGTCGTCACCCGGCCGGGCCGTCCCCACGGGACAGCCCGGCCGGCGCGTGATCGGGTGGGAGGCGTGCATCTGCTTCCCGTTCCCGTACGGCGGTTCGCCGCCTGGTGCGCGGTCGTGCTGCTGGCCGCCGGCGTCGGATGGGTCGGGATCCTGCTCTGCGGCGCGCTGCGCACGGCCGTGGTGCCGGTGCTGCTCGCGCTGCTCGGTACCGCCCTGCTGGGGCCGCTGTACCGGCGGCTCGTGGGCGCCGGCGTCAACCGGTCCGTCGCCGCCGCGCTCACCTGCGTCGCCGTGGTGGCGGTGGTGGGCGGCGCCCTGTACATCGTCGTCGCCGCGCTCGTCGACTCCGGCGACCAGATCATCGCCTCGCTGCGGCGGGCGGCCCAGGACATCGCCCAGTACTTCGGGGCGGCGGGCACCTCGCTGGACGACGTCGCCGCCAACTTCCGCGAGCTGCTCGGCAAGTTCGGCGGGACCGCCGCCTCCGGAGTGATCAGCGGCATCAGCGTGGTCGGCGAGACCATCGCCCTGGCCGTGCTGTCGCTGTTGCTCGTCTTCTTCTTCCTCAGGGACTCCCACCGGGCCGCGGGCGGGCTGCGCGCGCTCGCGCCGCGCGGGGCCGCCGACACCGTGGAGGCCATGGCGCGGCGTGCCTTCCGGGCGGTCGAGGGGTTCATGCGGGGCACCACCTTCATCGCCTTCATCGACGCGGTCTGCATCACGGTCGGCCTGCTGATCCTGGGCGTGCCCGGCGCGGTCGGGCTGGGCGCGCTGGTCTTCGTCGCGGCCTACATCCCCTACCTCGGCGCCTTCCTCTCCGGTGCCGTGGCCGTGCTGGTCGCCCTCGCCGACCGGGGGTTCGTGATCGCGCTGTGGGTGCTCGGGGTGGTGCTCGCCGTGCAGGTGCTGGAGGGCCATGTGCTCCAGCCCCTGGTCCAGAGCCGGACGGTGCACATGCATCCGGCGGTGGTGATGCTCGCGATCACCGCCGGGGCGTCGGTCGCCGGGATCCTGGGCATCCTGCTGTCGGTTCCGCTCACCGCCGCCGCCTTCGGGGTCGTCCACGAGTTGCGGGACCGGTACGGGGCACCGCCCGAGCCCGCGGGGCCGTAGCCGGATCGGCCACGTCCGGATTCAGAGGACTTCCGCGCCGTCGGACTCCTGGAGTTCGAACCAGATGCTCTTGCCCTCGCCCCGTGGGTCGACCCCCCACGAGTGCGCGAGGAGTTCGATCAGCATCAGTCCGCGGCCGGAGGACGCCAGCTCACCGGGCCGGCGCTTGTGCGGCAGGTCGTCACTGGCGTCGGTGACCTCCACCCGGATGCGCCGCTCGCCCGGCTCCCCGGCGACCTCGGCGACCAGCAGCGCGTCGGTGTCGGTGTGGACGAGGACGTTGGTGAGCGTCTCGGACAGCAGCAGCACCGCCGAGTCGACCTGGTCGGTGGAGCTCCAGTCGTGCAGCAGCTCGCGCAGCAGCTGCCGGGCCACGGCGACCCGCTCGGGCTCGGCCTGGGCGACCGTCAGCATGGTGCGCCGGCGGCGCGGCTGCGTGATCACCGTGTCGCCGCAGCCGCAGCCCTCGGCGTCGCGGCTCAGCAGCAGGACGGCGATGTCGTCCTCGCGCCGGTCGACCAGCGGGCCGGTGGTGTGGTGGGAGGACGGCCCGTGCACGGCTTGCACCAGGGAGTCGGCCAGTTCCTCCAGGCCGCCCTTGTGCTCCTCGAGGATGGCGCGGATGCGCGCCCAGCCGGTCTCCAGGTCGTGACCGCCGGTCTCGATCAGGCCGTCGGTGCAGATCAGCATGGTCTCGCCGGGTTCGAGGACCAGCTGGGTGGTGGGGTAGTCGGCGTCCGGGTCGATGCCCAGGGGCAGCCCGCCGGCCGTCGGGCTCTTCAGGACCGTGCCGTCCGTCATCCGGATCGCCGGGTCCGGGTGCCCGGCGCGGGCGATGTCCAGCACCCCGGTCTCCGGGTCGACCTCGACGTACAGGCAGGTCGCGAAGCGCAGGTCGGAGGGGTCCTCGTCGGTGGTGGCGATGCCGTGCAGGAAGCGGGAGGCGCGGGACAGTACGGCGTCGGGGCGGTGGCCCTCGGACGCGTACGCCCGCAGGGCTATCCGCAACTGGCCCATCAGGCCCGCGGCCCGTACGTCATGCCCCTGGACGTCGCCGATGACGAGGGCGATCCGCCCACCCCCGGACTTCGCCCGGGAGGTGCCCCCAGGCAGCGGGATCATGTCGTACCAGTCACCGCCGACCTGGAGGCCGCCGCCGGTGGGGATGTACCGGGCCGCGACGCTCATGCCGGGGATCTCCGGGCCCAGCGTGGGCAGCATGGAGCGCTGGAGGCCGTCGGTCAGCTCGCGCTCGGACTCGGCGGTGCCGGCCCGGGCCAGGGCCTGGGCGAGCATCCGGGCGACCGTGGTCAGCACGGACCGCTCGTCCGGGGTGAAGGCGACCGGATAGGCGAAGGCCGCCATCCAGGCGCCCATGGTGCGCCCGGCGACGGTCAGCGGCAGGAAGGCCCAGGACTGGCGGCCGAACTGCTCGGCGAGGTGCCAGGTGAGCGGGAAACGCGCCTTGTACTGCTCGGGTGAGGACAGATAGACGGCGCGACCGGTCCGTACGACCTCCGCCGCCGGGTAGTCCGTCACCAGGGCCATGTGCGAGAAGGGATCCTCGTCGCCGGGCTGGTGTCCGTGGTGGCCGATGATCGTCAGCCGGTCGCCCTCCACGCCGAAGACGGCGAGGCCGTCCGGGGAGAAGCCCGGCATCGACAGTCCGGCCGCCACCCGCAGCACCTCGGCCGTGGAACGCGCCTCGGCCAGCGCCCGGCCCGCGTCCAGCAGGAACGCCTCACGGGAGCGCCGCCAGTCGCCGGTGACCGCGCGGCGTCCGGCGGGGGTGCCCGGCGAGGGGTCGGTGACCTCTTGGAGGGTGCCGATCAGCTGGAAGGCGCGGCGCTCACGGTCGTAGCTCGGCTTGGACCGGCTGCGGACGGTACGGATGATCCGGCCCCGCTCGTCCATGATCCGAACCCGGACCTCGGCGAGCGTGCCCTCGGCGACGGCGAGGCCGACGACGCTGATGATCTCGTTCCAGTCCACGGGGTGCAGCCGGGCCCTGGTGCGGGCCTCCGTCAGGGTCGTCCGTTCGGCGGGCAGGCCCAGCAGCCGAGCGGCCTCGGCGTCCACCGTGACCAGCTTCGTGGCCGTGTCCCATTGCCACAGGCCGGTCGCGAGGGCGGCGAGAACCTGCCCCACGGCGGGCAGGGGCTCACCAGTGCGCATTGCCCCACTCTAGGGAGAGGTGATCGGACGCTGCCACCGAAGCCCTACCTCGTAATCGTGGAGAGGCCTTCCCGGACGGCCGGTACGCTGGGGGTGTTTCACGTGAAACACCCCCGATCTGCGAAGGCTGGATGAACGACGATGCATCGGTACAGGTCCCACACCTGCGGCGAGCTCCGCGCCTCTGACGTCGGCACCGACGTCCGGCTGAGTGGCTGGCTGCACAATCGGCGCGACCTGGGCGGCATCCTCTTCATCGATCTGCGCGATCACTACGGCATCACCCAGCTGGTCGCCCGGCCGAACACGGCCGCGTACGAGGCGCTGGACAAGCTGTCCAAGGAGACCGTCGTCCGGGTCGACGGCCAGGTCGTCTCCCGTGGCGCCGAGAACATCAACTCCGAGCTGCCCACCGGCGAGATCGAGATCGAGGTCGGCGACGTCGAGGTGCTGGGCGCGGCCGCGCCGCTCCCCTTCACGATCAACACCGAGGACGGGGTCAACGAGGAGCGGCGCCTGGAGTACCGCTTCCTGGACCTGCGCCGCGAGCGCATGCACCGCAACATCCTGCTGCGTACGTCGGTGATCTCGGCGATCCGGCACAAGATGACGGCGCTGGGCTTCAACGAGATGGCGACGCCGATCCTGTCCGCGACCTCCCCGGAGGGTGCCCGCGACTTCGTCGTCCCCTCCCGCCTGAACCCGGGCAAGTTCTACGCCCTCCCCCAGGCTCCGCAGCAGTTCAAGCAGCTGCTGATGATCTCCGGCTTCGACCGCTACTTCCAGATCGCGCCCTGCTTCCGTGACGAGGACGCGCGTGCGGACCGCTCGCCGGGCGAGTTCTACCAGCTCGACATCGAGATGTCCTTCGTCGAGCAGGAGGACGTCTTCCAGCCGGTCGAGAAGCTGATGACCGAACTGTTCGAGGAGTTCGGCGGCGGTCGTCATGTCACGTCCCCGTTCCCGCGGATCCCGTTCCGTGAGGCGATGCTGAAGTACGGCTCCGACAAGCCGGACCTGCGCGCCCAGCTGGAGCTGGTGGACATCACCGACATCTTCGAGGGCTCCGGGTTCAAGGCGTTCGCCGGCAAGCACGTCCGGGCGCTGCCCGTGCCGGAGGTCGCCTCGCAGCCCCGGAAGTTCTTCGACCAGCTCGGTGACTACGCCGTCACGCTGGGCGCCAAGGGCCTCGCGTGGGTGCGGGTCGCCGAGGACGGCACGCTGTCCGGGCCGATCGCGAAGTTCCTCACCGAGGACGACGTGGCCGAGCTGACCAAGCGGCTCTCGCTGGCCGCCGGTCACGCGGTGTTCTTCGGCGCGGGTGAGTTCGACGAGGTCTCGAAGATCATGGGCGCGGTGCGCGTCGAAGCCGCCAAGCGGGCCGGCCACTTCGAGGACGGCGTCTTCCGCTTCTGCTGGATCGTCGACTTCCCGATGTACGAGAAGGACGAGGAGACCGGCGCGATCGACTTCTCGCACAACCCGTTCTCCATGCCGCAGGGCGGCCTGGAGGCCCTGCAGACCCAGGACCCGCTGGACATCCTGGGCTGGCAGTACGACATCGTCTGCAACGGCGTCGAGCTGTCCTCCGGCGCGATCCGGAACCACGAGCCGGAGATCATGCTCAAGGCCTTCGAGATCGCCGGGTACGACCGGGAGACCGTCGAGGAGAAGTTCGCCGGCATGCTCCGCGCGTTCCGCTTCGGCGCCCCGCCGCACGGCGGCATCGCCCCCGGCGTCGACCGCATCGTCATGCTGCTGGCCGACGAGCCCAACATCCGTGAGACCATCGCGTTCCCGCTCAACGGCAACGCCCAGGACCTGATGATGGGCGCTCCCACGGAGCTGGAGGAGCCCCGGCTGAAGGAGCTGCACCTGTCGGTGCGCAAGCCGCAGCCGAAGTAAGGACCGCGACAAGGGGGGCCGGCGTTTCTCGACGCCGGCCCCCTACGTCTGCCCGCTCCGGGTCAGGTGATCCAGAAGATCCCGAAGCCGCCCAGCCAGCCCTCGTACGACTGGGGCATGCCGAGCGAGTCCAGGGTGAAGGCGCGGCTGCCGGTGCCGGTCGGGCGGGACGCGCCGCCCGGCAGCATGAAGACCGCGCCGTTGTAGCGGTTCTCGCAGGCCGCGCCGATGAACAGCTCGGGCCTGCCGTCGCGGTTCACGTCTCCCGCGGAGACCGTGGTGCCGAAGCAGTCCGTGGTCTCGTTGACGCTGGGGACACCGGGGGTGTTCTGGTGGAAGGAGTACCCGCCCGCACCGAGCGGGCCGGTCCGACGGCCCGGGATCACGGTGACCGTGCCGGTCCGGAGGACCTCACCGACGGCCTCGTGCGGCGCTCCGACGATGATCTCGGCGGCGCCGTCGCGGTTGAGGTCGGCCACCGCGAGGCCGGCGCCGAACATGTCGCCCTTCTCGTTCGTGCCGGGCACCCCCTCCGTCTCCTGGCTGATCACCTCGGGCGCCGCGTCGTTGGCGATACCGCTCGCCGAGCCGCGCCACACCAGCACCCGGCCGCCCAGCTCGCCGTCGACACCGGGAGTCCAGGGCGTCAGCGGGTCGCCGGCCACCAGGTCGGTGTAGCCGTCGCCGTTGACGTCACCGGTGGCGGCGATGAACCCGTTGCCCTTCTCCAGCACCGCCCCGGCGGGGGCGCCGGTCTGGTTCAGCCGGACCGGGCTGCCGGTCAGTTCGCGCCGCCGCCAGCCGAAGTCGACCTGGTCGGGCATGCCATCGCGGTTGAAGTCGCCGAGTGCCACCGAGCCAGTCAGGGGTACCCGCTCGACCGGGCCCTGCGTGACCGAGCCGTAGGTGCCGGAACTGCTGAACGGGCCCTTGAAGACGACGGTCGCGTCCCCGCCCACCATGACCTGGGCCCTCGTGCCCGGTCCCGCGCTGACGGCCGCCACGTCCTCGCCGTAGAGGTCGTTGTAGGGCTGCGGTTTGGGCAGCAGAGTGCCCTTGCGCAGGCCGTTCCTGCTGCCCCACATGACGGTGACGGTCCCCGTGTGGGTGCCGCCTCTGGGCGCGCCGATGACCAGGTCGGCGAATCCGTCGCGGTTCAGGTCGGCCGTGGCGGTGGACTGGCCGAAGCCGGACGACTCGGCGACCTGTGCCGGAACGCCCGGCGAGTCCTCGGTGACGACCTGACGCCGGCTCTTGGCCGACACCCCGTTCGCGGAGCCGTACAGGATGACGACGGCCCCGCCACGCACGTTGTCACCGACCTTCGCGCTCGGCACCGGCAGCACCACGTCGCGATACCCGTCGCCGTCGAAGTCCCCCGGCACCGCCCCGTGGATGGCCGCCGCGGGCGTCGCAGGCGCCAGCGTCCCCGCGAGCAGCCCGGCGGCCACCACCGCGGCCGCACCCCATCTGCCCATGTGTGTCCCCTTCCCCACGACGCGTTCTCAGCGCGTCGGCCCCGGGTTCGCCCGTGAGCAACCCGCTGTTGGGAAAGGGGACTTGTGGCGGCCGCCACAGGTTGTACGGAGTGACCGTCAGCGCGCCACGAACTGGGTGAGGATCGCCTGGACCTCGTAGATGTCGACGCCCTTGGTGAAGGTCTTCTGGATCGGGGTCTGGGAGCCGGAGAGCCAGATCTTCAGTTCGGCGTCGAGGTCGAAGGTGCCGGCGGTCTCGACGGCGAAGTGCGTGATGCTGCGGTACGGGATGGAGTGGTACTCCACCTTCTTGCCGGTGATGCCCTGCTTGTCGACCATGATGAGGCGGCGGTCGGTGAACAGCATGGTGTCGCGGATCAGCAGGTACGCGGCGTGCACCTGCTCCCCCTGTCCGAGCAGACGTGCGTAGTCCTGCGCGGCCGTCCCCGGATCGATGCTGTGCGCGTTGCCGAACAGTGCCATGGACGGACCCCCCACTCGTGTGCCGCGTGACCGCGGTCGATCACGCGATCTCGGCCAGGTATACCGGCTGAGTGAGGGGTCCGAGAAGGGCTGTTACGCGGCTGTTTCCCCGCCGAAGCGCTCCTTGTACGCGGCCAGGTCATCGTCCGTGAGCTTGGCGAAGAGCACCGGCGGCACGGTGAAGGGCGTACCGGTGGGAAGGAAGGCCAGGGCCTTCGCCTCGTCGGACGAGACCCAGGTGGCGGTGTCGCCGGTGAGCGAGAAGGCCTGGCGCATCGCCGCCGAGCTCGCCGGGATGAAGGGCTCGGAGACCACGGAGTAGAGGTGGATGAGGTTCATCGCGGTGCGCAGCGTGAGGGCGGCGCCGTCCTTGTCCGTCTTGATCTCCAGCCAGGGGGCCTTCTCCTCCAGGTAGGAGTTGCCGGCCGACCACAGGGCGCGCAGCGCGGCCGCGGCCTTGCGGAACTGGAGGGCCTCCATCTGCTGCTCGTACTCGGTGAGCAGCCGGGCGATCTCCTCACCCAGCGCCGCCTCCGCCGGGCCGGGCTCGCCGCCGGCCGGGACCGCCTCGCCGAAACGCTTCTTGGAGAAGGACAGGACACGGTTGACGAAGTTGCCGAGGGTGTCGGCGAGGTCCTTGTTCACCGTCGCCGTGAAGTGCTCCCAGGTGAACGACGAGTCGTCGGACTCGGGGGCGTTGGCGATCAGGAAGTAGCGCCAGTAGTCGGCGGGGAGGATCTCCAGGGCGTGGTCGGTGAAGACGCCGCGCTTCTGGCTCGTGGAGAACTTGCCGCCGTAGTACGTCAGCCAGTTGAAGGCCTTCACGTAGTCGACCTTCTTCCACGGCTCGCGCACGCCCAGCTCGGTGGCCGGGAACATCACGGTGTGGAAGGGGACGTTGTCCTTCGCCATGAACTCGGTGTAGCGGACGGTGTCGTCCGCCTCGTACCACCAGGACTTCCAGTCACGGTTCTCCGGGTCCTTGTCGGACCACTCCTTCGTCGCGCCGATGTACTCGATCGGGGCGTCGAACCAGACGTAGAAGACCTTGCCCTCGGCCGCGAGGTCCGGCCAGGTGTCGGCGGGGACCGGGACGCCCCAGTCCAGGTCGCGGGTGATCGCACGGTCGTGCAGACCCTCGTTCAGCCACTTGCGGGCGATGGAGGAGGCCAGCTGCGGCCAGTCGTCCTCGTGGCGGGAGACCCACGCCTCGACCTCGTGCTGGAGCTTGGACTGGAGGAGGAAGAGGTGCTTGGTCTCGCGGACCTCCAGGTCCGTGGAGCCGGAGATCGCCGAGCGGGGGTTGATCAGGTCGGTCGGGTCCAGGACCCGGGTGCAGTTCTCGCACTGGTCGCCGCGGGCCTTGTCGTAGCCGCAGTGGGGGCAGGTGCCCTCCACGTAGCGGTCCGGGAGGAAGCGGCCGTCGGTGGGGCTGTACACCTGGCGGATCGCGCGCTCCTCGATGAAGCCGTTCTCGTTGAGCTTGCGCGCGAAGTGCTGGGTGATCTCGACGTTCTGGGGGGAGGAACTGCGGCCGAAGTAGTCGAAGGCGAGGGCGAAGCCGTCGTAGACCGCCTTCTGGGCGTCGTGCGCCTGGGCGCAGAACTCGGCGACCGGCAGGCCCTGCTCCTTGGCGGCGAGCTCGGCGGGGGTGCCGTGCTCGTCGGTGGCGCAGATGTAGAGGACGTCGTGGCCGCGCTGGCGCAGGTAGCGGGCGTAGACGTCCGCCGGGAGCATGGACCCCACCATGTTGCCCAGGTGCTTGATCCCGTTGATGTACGGAAGGGCGCTGGTGATGAGGTGTCGAGCCATCGGGGGCTGCTCCCAGGTCGCTGCGTTTACGAACCTTGAAATCGTAGCCGACACGGGTGGGCCGCCCGCCTCCCGTTTTGAGGGGTGAGAGGCGGGCGGCCTGGGGTGGGACGGGGGCGGCGCGCGCCTACGGGCGCCAGTCGGCGAGGACGCCCTCGTAGAACTCGGAGTCCGTGAGTTCCTTCGGAGTGGGGCCCGCGTGGAAGAAGGACGTGTTGCCCGTCTTCAGCTTGCGCAGGTAGTCGAAGGCCTTGTTGTCGTGCTCACCGAAGGCGACGAAGGCGAAGTGGAGGTGGGGGTGGGTCTTCGCGGCGTCCGTCAGGGCCTGGGTGGCGGGGGTCTTCGCGTCGGGGGCGCCGTCGGTCTGGAAGATCACCAGGGCGGGGGTGGTGGTCTTGCCGTGGTGCTCGTCGTAGTGGGTGAGGACGTCCTCGACGGCGGCGTGGTAGCTGGTACGGCCCATGCGGCCGAGGGCGGCGTGCAGCTCGTCGATCTTGTTCTCGTGGTCGGGCAGGGTCAGCTCGCCGGTGCCGTCCAGTTCGGTCGAGAAGAAGGTGACGTGGACGGTGGCCTCGGGGTCGAGGTGGGCGGCGAGCGCGAGGGTCTGCTCCGCGAGGGCCTGGGCGGAGCCGTCCTTGTAGTACGGGCGCATGGAGGCGGAGCGGTCGAGGACGAGGTAGATCTTGGTGGGGGTGGCGGTGGTGAGGTTGTGGGTGGTGAGGGCGGTGGCGGCTGCGGTGTAGGCCGTGCGGAGGGTGGGGGGGACGGAGGTGTCGTGCCCACCCGCGCCACCCGTGCGGGTCTCGTCGCCGGGTGCGAGTGGCCCCTGGGGGGCGGTCTCGGCGGCCGCGGCGGCGGGGGCCGGGGTGGCCTCCGGTTCGGTGACGGCTTCCGGCTCCGCGGCTGCGGGCGCCTGCGCGGGGTCGGCTGAGGCGACCGGGGCGGGGATCTCGGTCTGCGGCTGCGCGTCCGACGTGGCGGTGGCCAGCGCGTCCGACTTCACCGTGGGCTCCGGGTCGGCCTCGTCCTTCTGCTCCGGGGTCGGCTCGGTCTGCGGCTTCGCCTCGGCCTCGTCCTTCTGCTGCGCGGCGGGCTCGGTGGTGAGGCCGGCCTCCGCGGCGGTCGCCGGGGTGGGCTCCGGGTGAGCCTCGGCCTCGACGTTGGCCTCCGCATCGGGCCGGGGCTCGGCGTCGGCCTCGGTCGTCACGGTCGGTTCCGCTTCCGCTGCCGGCTCGTCGTCCGCGGCCGGCTGCGGCGCGGGCTCCGGATCCGTTTCCGTCGTCGCGGCGGCCACCTCGGTCTCCGCCTTCGCATCGGGCGCCGACGTGGCGTCTGCCTCGGCCTCCGCTTCCGGCGCCGACGTGGCGTCTGCCTCGGCCTCCGCTTCCGGCGCCGACGTGTCGTCTGCCTCAGCCTCCGATTCCGGCGCCGACGTGGCATCCGTCATCGGCTCGGCGCTCGCCTCGACCGACGGCTCCGTGTCCGTCGCGGCCGACGGCTCCGTGTCCGTCGTAGACGCGGCCTCCGTCGCGGCCTGCGGCTTCGCTTCTGCGGCGGGCTGAGCCTCCGGCGCCTCGGCCTCGGCCTCGGTTTCCGGCTGCCCTTCCGTCGTAGACGCGGCCTCCGTCGCGGCCTGCGACTTCGCCTCCGTCGCCGGCGCCGCCTTCGCCTCCGGCGCCTCGGGCTCGGTGGTCGGCTTGCTCTCCGGCTCCTGCTCGGCCACGGGCTCCGCCGTCGGGTCCGGCTCCGCCGTCGGGTCCGGCTCCGCCGTCGGCTCCGGCTCCGTGTCCGTCGTAGGCGCGGCGTCCGTCTCGGGCTTCGTCGGCTGCTCCGTGGTCGGCTCCTGCGCGTCGGACGGCTTCGGCGGGCCGTCCGGAACGTGTGCTTCTGTGCCGTTTTTCTGGGCGGCCGAAATCGGTCGGGTCTGGTGGGGGACCGTCACCTTGTCGAAGGCCGCCGCCACCAGTTCGTGCTCCGCGCGGGGTTCGGGAACCTGCGGTGTGGGGGTCGAATCGCTCGGCGTCGTGGCCGTCGGTTCGGAGGCGGTCGGAGACGGCGGCATCGGTTCGGCGGCCGGCGTCGACGGGGCCTCCGTCGCGGTGGCCGGCGGCGGCGTCGACCGGGCCGGTGTCGAGGAAGTCGGTGTCGGGGCGGCCGGCGGCGTTGATTCCGGCTGCGTGGAGACACTCTCTGCCTCGGGACTGCGGCCCTTTCGGGAACGGCCGAATGCGTTCCGCAGGAGAGTGAGAATGCCCATTAGCGCAACCCTTCGCGTGAGTTGATGCCCGTCAATCCCTGGCCAGGACGGACACGTAAGGTTAGCGGTCCCAGGAGAGCCGACCGCGTCCGCGTCAAGGGTCGGACCCGGACGGACTGAGGCCAAACCTCAACGCCCCGACCGATACCTCCGGTTCACGCGTCGTTCACTCAATGGCTCCGCTCCCGCACAAACGTGCTCCTACCGTCCGTCACGCTGGATACAAGGGGAACCAAGGGGAGTAAACGGTGCGCAATCTGCTGCCTATCATCCGAACGAACGACTCACATTCGGGCGGACGGTCTGCCCTGACCTGCCGTTTCCGCTGTGGTGACGCCTGCTTCCACGAGGTGCCCAACACCACCGCCAACCCGTACGTCGGCGACGTCATCGCCGGTGCCCTGAGCCGCCGCGGCGTGATGCGCGCCGCCGCCGTCGTCACCGCGGCCGCCGCCGCAGGCAC